>JANXME010000217.1 GCA_025354785.1 Actinomycetes bacterium
GAATTAAATATAAGAAATCACTTACAGAAATTTTCAAGACCGGAAGATTCCCAGAAAAGCTGAGGTTGGTGAATGAGTAATAACGTCTGGCAGTTGGCGGCTCTAGCCGAAAACAGCCCTGTCCTTCCCAAGCCCGCAGAAATCATTGTTGGCTTGGTCGCGTTCGGTATTCTCTTCTTCTTGCTTCGCACAAAAGCTGTTCCAAAATTTGAGCAAGCATATAAAGAGCGAACCAACGCAATTGAAGGCGGGATTGAACGAGCCGAGAAAGCGCAGCAAGAGGCAGAGATTGCCCTTCGTGCATACAAGGCGCAGTTAGCCGATGCCCGTGGAGAGGCAGCCAAGATGCGCGAAGAAGCGCGCGCGGAAGGCGCTGCTATCATCGAGGAGATGCGCAGCACCGCCCAAGAAGAGGCCGCTCGGATTACTAGCGCGGCACGCGCATCTATTGAAACCGAACGCAAGCAGGCTGTTAATTCATTGCTAAATGAAGTTGGCACGATTGCAACCTCACTGGCCTCCAAGATTGTGGGTGAGGCGCTAGATGATCAGGCCCGCCAATCCCGAGTGGTGGAGAGATTTCTCGCCGATCTGGAGGGCTCTAAGTAAAAATGGGGCTCACAATCAAAGGCGCCAGCCGACTTTCGCTAATTGCTACGCGCACTGGGCTAGATAGCCAACTATCTGCCTTAGATGTTGCTGGTATTTCGCGATTTTCGTCTGATTTCTTTGAAGTGGTAAGAGTCCTAGACTCGTCAATTGCACTGCGAAGGGCGCTAACGGATAGCGCTCGCACCGCTGCAGATAAGCAAGGTCTAGTCGCACAATTGTTTGCCGATGAGTTAGATAAACCAGCGATGGCGCTGGTATCGCTGATGGCAGGTTTGCGATGGTCTTCTTCTAAGGACTTAGGCGATGTAATTGAGAGCCTGGCAGTAGAGGTTCAGGCTGCGGCGGCGGAAAAAGATGGCTCCTTGGATCGCTTGGAGGCCGAGCTTTTTGCCTTCTCGCAAATCGTCTCTTCCGACAGTGAACTCAGAGCAACCTTGGCAGATCGAACAGCGGTGGCCGGTCGACCCGCTAAGAGCCAACTTGTGACCGCCCTACTGGCCGACAAAGTTTGTCTTTCCACCTTGAAATTGATTTCTGCTTTTGTCGACCATCCGCGTGGGCGCACCATTGAGGCTGGGCTGGCAGATTTCGCAGCCTCGGTTTCAGCCCTAAAGAATCGTTTGATTGTCCGCGTCACATCTTCGGTGGCGCTAAGCGAAGCCCAAGTGGATCGACTCTCAGCCTCAATCTCTAAGAAGATTGGCCAGAAGGTAACCCTGAATGTCGCTATCGATGAAGGCGTCATTGGCGGACTTGCTATTCGCTTTGCAGATGAACTTATAGACGGCACGATTTTGACTCGATTAGTCGAAGCAGATCGCGCTCTTGCTGGTAAGAGCACCTAAGAATGAAAATGACAATAACTAGAACTAGTAAGAACCAAAAAGAGGGAGTATAGAAATGGCCGAACTCACGATCCGACCCGAGGAAATTCGGGATGCCTTAACCAATTTCGTTAAGTCATACGATCCAGGAGTCGCGACCCGCGATGAGGTTGGCGTCGTTACCGAAGCTGGTGATGGAATTGCCCGCGTAGAAGGTCTGCCCTCCACGATGGCTAATGAATTGTTGGAGTTCGAAAATGGCACCCTCGGCCTAGCACTCAATCTTGATGTGCGCGAAATCGGTGTTGTTATTTTGGGCGATTACGCAGGAATTGAAGAAGGAACTTCCGTTCGTCGTACGGGAGAGATTCTTTCCGTACCAGTCGGTGATGCCTTCTTAGGCCGAGTTGTGGATCCGCTAGGTCGTCCAATTGACGGCAAAGGCGAGATCAAGACTGAATTACGTCGCGTTCTAGAGTTACAGGCGCCATCGGTTATCGACCGCCAGCCCGTAAAAGAGCCACTGGCTACTGGAATAAAAGCAATTGATGCGATGACGGCGATTGGTCGCGGGCAGCGTCAGTTAATTATCGGCGATCGTCAAACGGGTAAGACTGCGGTGGCCGTTGACACGATTATTAACCAGTTGGAGAACTGGAAGTCAGGGGATCCGAAAAAGCAAGTGAAATGCATTTATGTTGCGATTGGTCAGAAGGGTTCAACTATTGCTTCAGTGCGCGCTTCCTTAGAAGAAGCCGGCGCTATGGAATACACGACGATCGTTGCATCCCCGGCATCTGACCCGGCCGGTTTTAAATATTTGGCGCCTTATACCGGATCATCAATTGGTCAGCATTGGATGTACGCCGGCCAACACGTTCTAATTGTTTTTGATGATCTCTCAAAGCAAGCCGAGGCTTATCGTTCAGTCTCTCTACTTCTCCGTCGTCCGCCAGGGCGCGAGGCTTACCCTGGAGACGTTTTCTATCTCCACTCGCGACTTCTCGAACGAGCAGCACGTCTTTCAGCAGAGAACGGCGGAGGTTCGGTCACTGCGCTTCCGATCATCGAAACACAGCTCGCCGATGTGTCTGCATACATCCCGACAAACGTCATTTCC
>JANXME010000222.1 GCA_025354785.1 Actinomycetes bacterium
GGATCGATGATGTCCTACAACCGCCATTATCCTAAGAAGCGTTGGCTATTCGTCGTTGCACTCGTATCTGCGCTCTTAGTGGGTTCGGTTGCACAAGTAATTTATATTCGCCACGATAATGCCTTCAAAGATAAATTGATCAATCTGGGGCTGATCATGGTGGATGCCAATAGTCTTCGGGCGCAAGTGGCTGAGTTCGGATTAGTTGCCTACTGGACTGGCCCAGACGACGGTTTTGGGTATTTAGTTGATACCAAGACCAAGGGTCAAATTGTTCTTAAGTATGTCCCGCTTGAACCCGATCGGGCCGCACCAGTAGAGCCAGAACGAGTAATAACTACTTATTCGCAAAAGGGCGCATTTGAAATTGTCCGAGATCACCCCAAAACTGCCACAAGTTTGAGTTTCATCAATGCAGATGGAAATTCAGTTTTTATTGACTCTTCCGCCCCAAATTCGGTCTATGTTGGAATCAAAGGTAAAGATATTCAAGTATGGCTCTATGACAAGCGGGCGACTCGCAATCTGGCTTTGGCCAGTCAAAAGGGTCGACTCTTACCAATTGCCTAGCACAGCAATTTTGCTCTTCTCGTCTAATATTTGATTCATGGAAAGCCTGACTCTTCGCCCGATGACGGACCCGGAATACGGCGACTTTCGGGCACGTCTGGTAAGCGAATATGCGGCAGAGAATGTGCGCGCTGGCAGATGGTTGGAAGCCGATTCGCTCAATCGCGCAGAAGAGGCGACGGTTTCACTTTTGCCAGATGGCACCAACACCCGAGATGTCTTGTTGATGGTTGCGGAGAATTCTGATGGAATCGATATCGGATATATCTGGATTGGGCTAAAACGTGAGGGCGGAGCTTCGCCAGGTGCTTGGATTTACGATATCGAAGTATATGAAGAGCATCGTGGAAAAGGTTATGGAAGAGCTCTTTTAAGTGCAGGCGAAGAAGCTACCCTGCGTGCAGGTGTAAAGACACTTGGGCTAAATGTTTTCGGGTCGAATAATGTGGCTCGATCCCTTTATGAATCTGCTGGCTACGCGATAATGTCGCAACAGATGAGCAAAGAACTCTATTAGACGCTAGCGATCGCCTGATCCAGTACGTCAAGCGCATCTAGGAGTAGATCTTCAGGAATAACCAGTGGTGGCAATAGGCGCACTACATTTCCATAAGTCCCGGCTGAGAGAAGAAGTACACCTGCATCTTGGCAATATTTGAGCACGGTATTGAGCGCTGTTGGATGAGGTTCAATTCCACCCGGGATCACAAATTCAATCGCCTGCATGGCTCCACGACCGCGAACTTCTCCGATAATTGGGTATTTAGCTTTCATGGCGTTTAGCGAATCCGAGATCGTTTCACCAATTTCGCGAGCGCGTTCCACCAGATGGTCCTCTTCAATTGCGGCGATTGTTCCCAGAGCCGCCGCGCATGAAACCGGTGAACCTCCAAAAGTGCCGCCTAAACCGCTCACGTGAGAGGAATCCATAATTTCCGCGCGCCCAGTAATACCAGCAATCGGCAGCCCGCCGGCAATTCCCTTGGCAGTAGTTATGATGTCGGGAATAACGTTCTCGTCTTCGCAGGCAAACATATGTCCGGTACGTGCGAATCCCGTCTGCACTTCATCTGCGATGAATACAATTCCATGTTTGGTTGCAAAGTCGGCTAACCCTGGCAAGAACCCTTTAGGCGGAACTATGAAGCCACCTTCGCCTTGAATCGGCTCGATCACAATCGCGGCAATATTTTTAAGATCTATCTCTTTTTCAATTTTATGTAGGACATATTCCAACGCATCTGTTTCGCACGCCTGCGCGCCACCGGGCCAGCGCATTGGATAGGCCATGGGCATGCGATAAATTTCAGGGGCAAAAGGTCCAAAACCTTCTTTGTAAGGCATGTTCTTAGCGGTCATTCCCATTGTCAGGTTGGTGCGACCGTGAAAGCTATGTTCAAAAACTACAACTGCTTGGCGCTTGGTGTAGTGGCGGGCGATCTTTATGGCATTTTCTAACGCCTCGGCACCCGAATTGGCCAACATCGATTTCTTTTTATGTGTTCCAGGGGAAAGGCGATTGAGAGCTTCGCATACCTCTATATAACCCAGATATGGGGAGACGGTGAAACAGGTATGGGTGAAGGCTTCTACTTGTGCTTGCACATTCTTGACAACTCGCGCGGCGCTATTGCCGACATTCACCACAGCAATTCCAGATCCCATATCAATAATTGAGTTTCC
>JANXME010000257.1 GCA_025354785.1 Actinomycetes bacterium
ATGCGTTTGGCAATGTTTTTCAAGCGATGATTGCCGCCAGTGGAAAGATTCCGCAACTCTCTTTGGTTCTAGGACCCACTGCCGGAGGTGGTGCTTATGGACCGGCGCTCACAGATGTCGTGGTGTTAGCCCCGGAAGGGCGAATATTTGTAACTGGTCCAGATGTTGTAAAAAGCGTTACCGGAGAGAACATTGACGCTGCCAAGTTAGGTGGACCCGATGCTCATCGCCGAAATAGCGGAGTGGCGCACGTAATTGCCCATTCGGAAGAAGAAGCTTTCCAGAAGATTCGTACCTTAACTTCGCTCTTTGCCGACCAAGGTGAAGTGGCGACCTTGTTACCCGAACGGGATCTGGGCGTGCATGTTCCTGACGCAAAGAAACGTACTTATGAAGTGCATCAACTAGTAAATGAACTCTTAGATCAAGAAGCGAACATCGAATTTTTGCCGATGTGGGCGGCCAATATTGTTACAACGCTTGGTCGCTTCGGAGGGCGGACGGTGGGGGTCGTGGCTAATAATCCGCAGCACTTAGGCGCCGCCCTGGATTCCGCAGCAGCGGAGAAGGCGGCCCGCTTTGTCCGTACCTGTGATTCATTTGGTATCCCGTTGATCGTCTTAGTAGATGTACCAGGATTCCTGCCGGGTGCTGGGCAAGAGTGGGAAGGCGCGGTGCGACGTGGTGCAAAACTCTTGCACGCCTTTGGTGAAGCGGTCGTGCCACGGGTGACCTTGATAACTCGTAAAGCCTATGGCGGGGCATATGTCGCGATGAATTCACGCGCGCTAGGAGCCACCAAGGTATTCGCATGGCCATCTGCCGAAGTTTCTGTAATGGGCGCCGTTGCCGCGGTCCGAGTCCTACACCGACGACTATTGGCAGACCTGCCAGAGGAGCAACGCGACACTATGGAATTGGAGTTGGCTGCCCAACACGATCAGATTTCGGGAGGCGTCGAGCGGGCAGTGGAAATTGGCGTCGTAGATGAAGTAATTTCTCCTAACGAAACGCGAAACGCTATCGCCCGAGCAATTTCAATGGCCCCGCAATTGCGCGGCTCGCACGGAAACATTCCCCTTTAAAAGGGCTTTTTACCGCTACTTACTAGTTTTGAATGTTACCGAAACTGTAGCAGTGACAGTTTTTTGAATCGTAGAAGTATCGTATGCGCCGACATCAGAAGTCATAGTTGAATCCGGCGTCGTCACTTGGAACGGACCACTTCGCACACTCATCACGGCGCCGACCGAGCCGCCAACGCCAGATGTAAGCGCAACGGCGCGTACCTGGGCGTCTTTCACTGCCTCTTGCAAAAGTTGAGGACGCAGCGAAGGCAGAGTTGAAATGTAATACTGCGGGCCGTTGTTATTGATGTTCACGCCCTTTTGTAGGAGCGCGCCAATACCTTGGCTCAATTTCTTCACTAACTCAACATCCTTGGTCCGCACCGTTAAATCCCGGCTCGCATTGTAGGAAATAATTCGACCGGTTGGGTTTCCATTTATATATTCGGCATTCGAATATGTCGAAACAGGGCCAAGTTCTAGAGAAGCAACTGGAACTCCACCACTAGTTAAATAGCTACTCAATTCATCGATACCCGCCCCCACAAAATTAACCGCGTCGGCCACCTTTGGTTTTGATTGTTGAACTGTAAGAGTCCAAATTGCATTATCGGCTGTAGCCGCGACTTTAGCCGAACCTGTAACGGTAATTCCTTCAGTAACGCGCGCGGCAAATCCAGATCCAACCTTGGTCAGCCCCACTCCAAGAGCGAGCGCAACGATCAGGGCAGAGATAACAATGGTGACAGCTTTTCGACGTTCAATCGTAATGATCGAGCTTTCTTTCATTTCACTCATATTTTGATTCTACTCGTGAGGAATCGTCTATCTATACCGCTCGGCTATGTGATATTGCTTCCAGTTCAACTCTGCGAAACTGGTCAAGTTCCAAATCCCAATCTGTTCCCAAACTACGCGAAAGTTCTGCGCGCATTTCATCATCGCCGTGTGCTAGCGCGTTCTTAATTTGGTTTTCCGCAACTAACACCGATCCGGTGCCATCTATTAAGGCTCGATGTATTCCAAGATCTGGCGTGTACCGATAAAGGGTTCTTTCGGAATCGGTCGTTTCCCAAAGTTCAAAGCGCAGGTAGTGCCAGCCCCTCAAGGAGCTCGCTATTTGCGCCCCCGCACCTGCATGATCGCGCCATTTACAGGATGTGCGATGAGTGCCAGCCAAGAGCGGTTGGGGGCTCCATTGGATTTCCAGCCCTGCCCCCAAAACGGCGGCCAGCGCCCACTCAATGTGACGAGTTAAGGATGTCGGAGCGCTATGCACGACCAATCGACCTCTTGCCGGCGCATAGACGCTCTCCTGAGGCTGTCCTAACAGGTCCATATTTCCCCCTCGTGCTTGGTATGACCTTCCCCAGTCCACCGCACGAAGTAATAACCAGTTTTACAGCATTTATGCCAGTTAGCGCTAGTGGGCGAGATCAATCCACGCTCAAATTCCTCCCCGAGTATGAAAATCACGCTTATGCCAGTATTCTTAGGCACAGTCGGACGCTTAATCAGTACCCGTTTCATGGCCTAAAGCTTTGCTCGGTATCGCTGGCGCAAGAGGAAGACTGGTGGACGAGGATTTCTCGCTCACCCCACATATCGAAGGAAAAGTAAAAACATGGCAACAGGCACAG
>JANXME010000284.1 GCA_025354785.1 Actinomycetes bacterium
CCATCTTCGGGCCAAGTTGGCTGCTGCGCCGCAACCAAATTCGGGTTGAAGAGCGAATCTAAGTAAGTCATAGCTCCCTAGTTTAGGTGGCAGTGGGTCGAGCAGGGGGACAAATAATCGATAGTAGATCTAGCCAAAGAAAATTTCAGCCTCTTTATAGAGAGATGGATCCACGGTCTTCAACTTATCTGTCGCCGAGGCCAATGGAACTCTGACAATTTCGGTGCCGTGCAGGGCGACCATCTTTCCCCAGTCGCCCTCATGGGCGGCAGTAATGGCATGCAGGCCAAATCGGGTGGCTAAGACTCTATCGAAAGCGGTTGGCGTTCCACCGCGTTGAATATGTCCCAAAACCGTATTACGCGCCTCTTTACCGGTGCGTGCTTCAATTTCATTGGCCAACCATTCACCGATGCCCGCTAATTTCACATGTCCAAAGGCATCCAAATTCTGACCCTTGGTAAACATGTCACCCTCGTTGGGGATTGCACCTTCGGCTATCACAATTATCGGCGAATAGTTCACTTCAAAACGAGATTCCACCCATTTACACACCTGTTCAATAGAAAATGGTTGTTCAGGAATCAAAATACAGGCCGCGCCCCCTGCTAATCCGGAGTGTAGGGCGATCCATCCAGCATGGCGACCCATCACTTCAACAACTAAAGCCCGATGATGGGATTCGGCAGTCGTATGTAGACGATCTATGGCCTCGACAGCAATATTTACTGCAGTATCAAAACCAAATGTGTAATCGGTGTTATTTAGATCATTATCAATCGTCTTTGGGACTCCAATTACCTTTACCCCCAGGGCATGTAACTTCGTCGCCACGCCAAGAGTATCTTCGCCACCGATGGCTATCAGGGCATCAACCCCAGAATTTTCCAAATTAGCGGTGATGCGCTCTATACCACCTTCAATTTTAAAAGGGTTGGTGCGCGAAGAACCAAGAATCGTTCCTCCGCGAGGCAAAATTCCTCGGGTAGCTGCAATATCTAAGGGCATGGTCAGACCCTCGAGCGGCCCCTTCCAACCATCGCGAAAACCTACAAATTCGTGGCCGTACTCTTTTACGCCTTTTCTGACAACGGCGCGAATTACCGCGTTCAGGCCGGGGCAATCTCCGCCACCCGTGAGGACTCCTATGCGCATTTAAAAGCTCCAACGTTCTCATTTTCGGGGAACAAAAACTCCCTATAACTTAGGTCAACACTGACTTGCTTAACTCTATCGGAATAATTTAGGCGCTTACTCGCATTCCTTTTCCGACTACTACCAATCCGCTCGGCGTCACGGTAAATCGTGCCCGATCCCGCTCTAGATCGACCCCAATCTGAGCACCCGGATCTACGATCACATTTTTATCTAAGATTGCACTACGCACCACCGCCCGGTCGCCAATTTTAACCGATGGCATTAATACTGAACCATCTACAAAGGCTCCGCTTGCCACCACGACGTCATAAGAGGCCACTGTTCGATTCAAATGCCCTCCGGCCACAATGGAACCTGCCCCAACAATTGAATCTTGAGCAATTCCGCCTTCACTAAATTTAGCCGGGGGCAGAGATGGTGGGTTGGTCAACAATGGCCATTCGCGATTGTATAAATTAAAAATCGGGTGGATTGAAACGAGATCCATATGGGCCTCGTAATAAGCGTCAATAGAACCTACATCGCGCCAGTAACCTTTATCTCTCTCCGTCTCTCCTGGAACGACGTTATCTGCAAAATCATAAACTTTAGCTGACCCGTTCTTGGTAAGCATCGGGATAATGTTTCCTCCCAAATCATGGCGGCTCTCCAAATCTTCAGAATCTAATATGAGCGCCTCCTCCATAACATCCCGGCGGAAAATGTAGTTGCCCATCGAGACTA
The DNA here is from genome assembly GCA_025354785.1 of Actinomycetes bacterium. Lineage (GTDB taxonomy): Bacteria > Actinomycetota > Actinomycetes > Nanopelagicales > Nanopelagicaceae > QYPT01. The sequence goes on from JANXME010000284.1 coordinate 1,882, forward strand.
AACAGAGATTGGGATGGCCGGGCATCGGAGGGGGATCGGCTGGTTTTTCGTGGAAGGCCTTAATAGTCACACCGTCTTGAGCTAATTCGATAACGCCGAATTCACTGGCTTCAGATCGAGCTACACGAATCGCTGCGACAGTAACCCCTGCCCCTGTACTTAAGTGATGTTCAAACATTTGACTCGGGTCCATGCGATAAACGTGATCGGCACCAAAGACCAGAATATGACGTGGATCTTCATCGTGAATTAAGTTGAAGTTTTGTAAAATGGCGTCGGCGCTACCTGTATACCAACGCGGCCCAAGCCGTTGTTGAGCTGGGACAGGCGTGATGAAATTACCTAGCAGCGCTGACATGCGCCAAGTAGTCGTGATATGCCTATCAAGTGAATGTGATTTATATTGAGTTAAGACTGCGATTTTCAACATTTGGGCATTGGCCAAATTTGATAAAACGAAATCAACTAATCGATACGAGCCCCCGAAAGGTACCGCTGGTTTAGCTCGATCCGCGGTGAGTGGCATTAGACGCTTGCCTTCTCCACCTGCCAAGACGATTCCCAATGGAAGTTCGCGTTGAATCATGGCGCAACGATAGCCTTCTCCCCGCAGGCAGACTAGGGTTTCGGATTCATAGGGAGTCTGGCGTGGAGGGGTTGCTAAAAGTTATGACCGATATCAACGCCGAATCCAACGCCAAAATCAAAGTGGGGCTGGTCACTAAAGAATGGCCGCCTCAAGTTTATGGCGGGGCTGGTGTCCATGTGGTCCAACTTGCACAAGCGCTAAAGAGAAAACCTGAGGTCTCTTTGACCGTGCACTGCTTTGGTGGAGAACGTTCTGATGTTTTCGGATATTCAACACCTTCTGATTTTTCTCAGGCAAACCCTGCCTTACAAGCAATTGCCACCGATCTTATGATTGCCAAATCGTTGGAAGGTTCAGATGTAGTTCATACCCACACTTGGTATGCAAATATGGCGGGACACGTTGCCTCACTATTGCATGGAATCCCACACGTTATGAGCGCGCACTCGCTTGAACCGCTACGTCCTTGGAAAGCAGAACAGCTAGGGGGCGGCTACCAGATTTCTTCGTGGGCAGAAAAGACCGCGATCGAGAGCGCCGCGGCAATAATTGCTGTCAGCGATGGGATGCGGGCCGATGTCTTGAGCTCTTACCCAAATGTTGATCCTGCAAAAATTGTGACAATACGCAATGGAGTAAATACCGAGAATTTCGCTCCAAATTTTGATTCTTCAACCCTGGAAAAATATGGCATCACCGGCAGGTATGCCCTCTTCGTCGGTCGCATAACGCGCCAGAAGGGTCTGGCCCATCTTCTACGGGCCTGGAGAGAGGTTCCCGCAGAGTATGGATTGGTGCTTGCCGCTGGAAGTCCGGATGAAGCCGGAATCGGGGAGGAAGTCTCATCCTTAATTCGCGAACTTCAAGAGACTAGAAAAAACATTTGGTGGATTGAGAAGATGCTCCCGCATGACGAATTGACTTCCATCCTCACTACCGCTGAACTTTTTCTCTGCCCTTCAATTTACGAGCCCCTGGGTATCGTCAATCTGGAGGCTATGGGGTGCGCGACGGCGGTCTTAGCCTCTGCCGTTGGAGGGATCCCAGAAGTTGTCGACCACGGAGTAACTGGAGAACTTGTCGCCTATACCCTGGACTCCCAACGTTTTGAAAACGATTTCCGCGAAGCGATAATTCGCCTAATGCAGCAACCAAATCTCCTCGCAAAATATGGCGCTGCCGGACGCGCGCGTGCTCAGAGCGAATTTGGCTGGGACGCGGTGGCAACTGCGACATTGGAACTTTACAGACGAATTCGTCGATAAAGAAACGCGAACTTAATGTCTCGACGTGGGTGGTTCCTTTTTGTTTTATGTGGTTTCTTGTGGGGAATCCCATATCTATTTATTCGAATCGCGGTCCGTGATTTTTCACCGGCCTCTATTGTCTTCGCGCGCGTTGCAATTGGCGCCGCAATTCTCATTCCAATATCGATAAGAGGTAGAACTCTTAAGCCTGCGCTGCGTGGATACAAATACATCGCCTTATATTCCCTCACTGAAATAATTGGGCCTTGGTTCCTCATCACCCGCGCCGAAACGAAGATTTCATCTGGTCTCACCGGGCTCCTGGTTGCAACCGTCCCCATATGGTCCACAATTTTTGCCTCACTAAATGGTGATAAAACTGTCTGGCATCACAAAAGACTTATTGGCATGATCGTTGGTTTCATCGGAGTTGTCGCTTTGGTCGGGATCGAAAGTCTTTCAGGCAGCGCCGATCTCTGGTCAATATTGGCAGTTCTTCTTGCCTCCGTTGGCTATGGATATGCCGTAAATATGATTTCGAAGAAATTACCAGGCGTTTCAGGAATCGCCATTAACGCCGTAGCGATGGCGATGGCTGCGGTTCTTTATGCCCCATTTGCTCTAACCCAATGGCCAACAGGTTCAATTTCCATCAGCGCGCTCTTGTCACTTGTTGCTTTGGGAATTTTTCCAACCGCACTTGCTTTCATCGTCTTCTTTGCCATCATGGATGAGATAGGTGCCGCAAGGGCCTCCCTAGTTACATACCTAAATACGGCTTTCGCCGTATTACTAGGTGTATTAATTCTTTCCGAGCCACTGACTTTGGGCATGGCAATTGGACTTCCCATGGTCTTGCTTGGTTCCTACCTAGCCAGCCGTAAGCCCAACCTCTAAAAAGAAGTTACAAATCTTTGTGGGGTAAGTTCTAAATTAGTAGCTTGACTCCACAAAAAATTCCTGCTCGGCCTGCGAAGCCGAAGAGACAGCGATGCCCTGTTCGAATGCGTAAATTGCGCGATCGTTGAGTCCCACTTCGGCGAAGACTCGTGCAATATCGCGCCAGTGAAGCGCCAATTCCTTTGACGGAGCAATAGTTTCCATGAACCGGGTAGCACTTTCCAATTGAATTTTTGACTCTTCGATTTTGCCCATTCGGAAGAGAACTTTTGCTTCCTGTGACATCAAACTGGTACGAGGTCCCAGAATTTCATCGGGTAGTTCACTTAACCCTTTACGAACATACATCAGGGCGTTTTCTAAATTGCCTTGACGAATTTCAACTTCAGAGAGCGTAATACATGTATATGCGGCGTAAGAAGGATTATTTTGCGAGGCTAGATCCAAATAGGCCGCTTCTGCCAGATTATGAATTTCTTGCAGATCTGGATTGGGTAGATCCAGCATCCATTTGGCGGCGTTATCATTTAAGATTGGAAGAATCTGATGCAACTCAGCCAACTTCGTCCAATAGATAGCGCTATTTATTTGGCTAAGCGCTAAAGCTAAATTACCTTGTGATTCTGCAAGGACTGACGATTGCCAATATGACTGCACCATCGCCTTGGGCGACTTACATTTTTCAGCCAACGTAAGTGCGCGACGTACGATCTCCGCAGCTCGTGGCGTGTCGCCTCGATGGAAATGACAATTTCCCAATTGACACATAAGTTCGACAATCTCTGTCTCTGCCCAGATTTGTGAGTATGAGCGCAAGAACTCTTCACCCCGCTGTACTCCGATGCCAAGATTTCCCGACATAAAGCAGACGCGCACAATTTCGTTGCCTATTCGAGCCATCAGTTCAGGAGACTTGTCAGAATTGATTTCAAATAGCTGCTCTAACTCATCCAAAACGCCATCAAATTGACCTTGACGAGCTTTCACCTGCAACAAAATCACGGAGGCGGCCAACCAAGAAGAGTCATGGAAAGCCGTAGAAGCGACAACTTGGTTTGCATAGTCCTGCGCCAAGTCAAGATTGCCCGAACTCAGAGCAACCTTTGCAGTGTTGAGATTTAGAGCCACCTCCTGTGCACCTTGATCTACCGCCAGGGTTTCAAAATCAACGCCTAAGCGAGCGGCAAATTTAACAATCATCTCCGGCTGCGGTTGCCGCTTACCTGATTCGAGAAGCGAGATATAACTGGAGGCAGCGATGCCATCGGCTAACTCGGCCTGGGTCAAACCAACCTTTTCGCGCAACTCTTTGAGGCGGCTACCAAATTCCATATGGGCTTCCCTTTCTGGAGAACTTACTATATGTTACTCTTGACTTTACAAATAGTAAAGACCTTTGGAGGAAAAACGTGAAATTGATCGCTATTACCTTAACAGCACTATTCCTTACTTCCGCGGTCGCCCCAGCTGATGCCGCTCTGAGCCGCACTAAGACTGTCCGGACCTACCTGATCCCTGGTGCTGCCGGCTGCTGTGGCTGACCTTTAATTCTGCGTAAAAAGTAAATATGGGGCGGACTCCATCAGTGGAGAACGCCAGTTTTGCCGCGAGAACGATGGCGGCAAGAAAGCACTAGGGGAAATGGTGAGTGAGATGGTGGAGAAGTTGGCAGATATTGAACTGCTAACCATTTCAGCGCCTCGTAGACAGAACGCATTACGCGCTGGTCTGCTGATCCTAGCCACGCTCTTGACGCAGACGAGCACCATCGGAGTCGGAGATGCCACGCCAGGCCATTTCTCGCAGAAACAAATATCCACCGCGTTGCAGACGGTAACTTCAGAATTGCAGTTGGGGAAGAACTGGAATTCTAACTTTGGAGCTGTCTCGAGCAGCTCGCATTATTGCACTGCATCCTTGCTTGGTGAAGGGGTGCGTTCAGGGGTGCATGGCCTTTATACCTGGTTCACCTGTAGCGCAATGCATAAATTAGAGGCTAATCCATCTCCTCTTACCTGCACCGGCTTTTCTGCTCCCGTGTGGATACAGCCCAGTGGAAACGCAATAACATATCAAGCGATCTCAAGTGGCACAGAATTCTTAGAATTTAGGGCCGGCGCGCCCGCGCAAATTCAAAAGGTACTTGATCAAGCATTTAGCCAAGTAAATAAAGTTGATACTCGAATCGTGATCGGGCGAGCCGTAAGTGGCTCCACTTCGAATTCGAAGCCGGCCACTCAGCCTCTACTTTGTCAGTAAGAGGCTTTTAGCTATCTCCAAAACCTAACTTCTCAAGCAACTTTGTATTTCGTTGCCAATCCTTCGATACCTTTACATGTAACCCTAGGAAAACTCTTGCTTGCAGAATTCTTTCGATGTCAGCCCGAGCCCGAGCGCCAATATCTTTGAGCCGCTCCCCCTGGTGCCCCAAAAGAATTCCTCGTTGTGAATCCCTCTCTATGTGAATCGTGGCATGTATATCAAAGAATGGCTCATTACCGCTCTTCTCTCGCTGGCTCATTTCATCGATTGTCACGGCTATGGAGTGCGGTACCTCTTGACGGGCATCGCGCAACGCGGCTTCGCGTATCAGTTCGCAGATCCACTGCTCTTGACCTTGATCGCTGACCACTCCATCTGGATAAAACTGCGGACCAACCGCAAGAGCATCCCCGATCAAACCTGAAAGCAGATCAACCTGATCGTTGATTACGGCAGAGACTGGGACTATTTCGTGCCAAGTGAAATTCTCGGCCATGCCTACGATTCCTGCCAGACGTGCTGCCAGTGCCGATTTGCTTACTAAATCCGTCTTTGTGACAACCGCTAATTTCTTAGCCCCGGGATGTTTAGCAATCTCCGCCACGATATAGGCATCTCCCGCGCTCGAAGGCTCATCAGCGGGCAAACACATCAGGATCGCATCTACAGAATCTAAACTTTCCCCTACCACCGAATTTAAGCGATGGCCCAATAGAGTTTTAGGTTTGTGGATGCCGGGAGTATCGACTAATACCGCCTGAAAATTTGGTCCATTTAAAATGCCACGAATTGCGTGACGCGTTGTATTTGGATGGGGGGAAGTTATTGCAACTTTATCGCCGACCAGCGCGTTCACGAGTGTGGACTTGCCAGTATTGGGACGCCCGACAATCGCCACGAAGCCGGAACGAAAGTTGTTCATTGGTTAAGTCTGTCACTTAAATCCTCCGATGAACTCCGCCGCATCGCCCACCGAAGTGACAAGTTCGGCAACACGTTCAGCGATTAACCGATGACAACCTTCGCTAGTAGGAGAAGAGATTGGACCTGGTATCGCCATCACCGGTCGAAATAATTGGGCAGCGTCGCGGGCGGTGCGAATTGACCCACTTCTAAATGCCGCCTCCACGACTAAGGTTGCAGTTGAAAGCGCTGCG
>JANXME010000313.1 GCA_025354785.1 Actinomycetes bacterium
TCACAAGTGGCACAATCCGTTCCGCATCCGTGAGCGCGCCATGATGTCCCACCATTGCCGATTCCAGTTTTTCGCGGTCCGGATCTATCAAAACAAGATTGCTATGAGCGACTACGACAAGATCTCCAATCCTCTCCTGCGATTCCAAGGTGACTTCAGTTCCAAAAAGTCCTACTTCTATCGCACTCATTCTCGTGTAAACGCTAGCTCGTCCAGCTAAATATTTCTGCCAGTTGGAAGCCACTTCTTTGACACGGTCATTACTGAGATGATTTTCGGAAAGATAGATATGGCGCGCCCGTGGCTCGCCAGCGATGGTCTCAACAGTCTCAAGGAGAGAATTTTCTTTTCCAATTACTACCTTTTCTCCGGCATTTACCATGCCGTGATCGGCGGTTACCCAAAATCTGGTGCCACTTGGCAAATTCGCTAAAAGTGATTCCACTACTTTCTCCACATATGCCAGAGCGCCCAACCATTTATCCGAACCGACCCCTGCGTCATGGCCGGCTACATCCAGGTCATTGAGGTAAAGATAGGTAAATGCTGGAGAAGTCTGTAGCGACTTCTTAGCCTCGGTAATCATCTCTCCCAGACCTTGGACTTTTCGATATTTCGCGCCTCTAAACGCTGCCCGCGTAAATCCGCTATTTTCGTAGCGCCGGGCACCGAGATGTGAAACTTCGATTCCCTGACTGCGCGCTCTGTCGAAAATAGTTGGACCAGGTTGCCAGGTCTGGGGATCAACGCGCTCATCCCACTTAAGAGAATTCAATACCCTGCCCCCGCTACGTGGAACACGGACGGTGTATCCCAACATGCCATGTATCCCAGGAAGCACTCCAGTCATTAACGTGGTCAAACTAGTTGCGGTAGTTGACGGGAAGGCAGTATTGACTTGAGAAACGAAATTCATAGAGCTCATTGAAGGCAGATATGCGCTAAATTCTTTAAAGGCTAGCGCTCCCAATCCATCTACCAACAACAAACATTCACGACCTTGCGGGCTTTGGCCGAAATCAAATCTAGTTTGGTCAACTTTTAGTCCGAGCCCAGAAAAAATCGCCGGAAATATTTCGGACAAGTCCACGGTGCAATCTTGCCACTAAATCCACTATCGTGAGCCCGTGATAAAGGAAGCCAACCGTATAAGTTTTTCCGACGAGGTTGATCACGCTCGAAGAAACGGAACTGCGATCGTCGCCCTTGAATCGACAATCATTAGCCACGGTATGCCTCGCCCCATGAATCTTGAAGTGGCACGTGAAGTGGAATCAATCGTACGAGAACGAGGTGCAACTCCTGCCACTATCGCTCTCCTTGACGGGGTTGTGAAAATAGGACTTTCTCCAGAAGAGCTAGCAGCTATTGCAAATCGCGATGACATTGCAAAAGCTTCCAGCCGCGATTTAGCAATACTCTCCGCGGCCGGTCGCAGCGCTGCAACCACTGTGGCGGCTACCGCCCATATTGCCAGCTTGGCCGGAATAAAAATCTTTGCCACTGGTGGTTTAGGTGGAGTGCATCGCGGAGCCAGTGATTCCTATGATGAATCAGCCGACCTCACGGCTCTCTCCGGATTGGACATTACGATCGTCTGTGCGGGCGTAAAATCCATTCTTGATGTAGGCGCCACTTTGGAGCGATTAGAGACTTTGGCAATCGCCGTCGTCGGATTTCGTACAAAGAAATTCCCTGGGTTTTATCTAACAGATTCAGGATTTTTGATCGAGCATCAGGTGGAAAATGCCCAAGAGATAGGCGCTATTCGTGCGGCGCGACGAGAACTGAGCGTCAATAATTCCAGCCTGATTGTTGCCAATCCAGTTATTAAAGAGATGGAAAAGAACCGCCACGATGAAATCCTGGCCAGCGGTCTAGCTCGCGCAAAAGCCAGCGGAATCACAGGAAAGGCAGTTACTCCCTTCTTATTAGAGCATTTCCATAAGGTTAGCGAAGGGGAATCTCTGCGGATAAATATTGAAATAATAAAATCCAATGCGGCACTTGCTGCAGATATTGCACTTGTCGACTAAGACTTAACGCATATCCAATGGCCGCTCTCCTTTGTATTGGCGATCTCATGCTCGATGTCATAACTGTCTTATCGGGAGAAATTAATTTTGGAGGAGATACTCCTTCGCGAATTTCTACCCACGGAGGTGGGGCCGGCGCCAATGTAGCGGCGTGGGCGGCGAAATCGAATGTGGATAGCCACCTGGTGGCGCGCGTAGGCAATGATTCTGCGGGGCTAACGCTGCTGGCCGAACTTAAAGCCTTGAATGTTCAATCCTTGATATCCATAAATGAAGAAGAGCAAACTGGCGTCGTTGTGATTTTGGTAGATGCCGAGGGTGAACGCACTATGTTTCCGGACACTGCTGCAAATGCGGGATTGACTTTGGTGGACCTTCCTTCTTTGGAGCCCTTTTGCGCCGTCTACATTTCTGGGTATGCACTATTAAATGAAAAGTCCCGGCCGGCAGTCTTGGCAATGATCGATCTCATTCGCGCTAAAGGTCTACCGATTTTTTTCGACCCCACAACGGTGGGTGGAATGGCCCAAGCACCATTTGCCCAACTAGAAAAGTGGCTGCCCCTCATGACGAC
>JANXME010000333.1 GCA_025354785.1 Actinomycetes bacterium
AGCCATGATTTTTAGCCACGAAATTGCCCCTGGACAACGGGTAAATATTGATGCGCTAGCGGTGCGTCTGGAAGTTTCGCAGACTCCCATCCGTGAGGCGCTAGCCCGACTGGAGTCCGAAGGCTTGATTGAGAAAAAACCTTTAAAAGGATTCTCGGCTACTCCCCTGGTGACCTTGAAGCAATTTAACGATCTCTTCCAATTCCGATTGTTGATCGAGCCCTGGGCCGCAGAAGAGGCGGCAAAGAATGTCGATTCAATTGGGGCAGCGGCGCTAAAGGCGGAGATGCATAGCGCGCAGACAGCTCTAAAATTTAAGGACGTGGATCAAGTGGAAGCACTCACCGAACATGACGCGCGCTTCCACAGTTTGATTGCTCGGATGTCGGGAAATCAATCTCTGCTTGAATCTTTCGAGCGCACGCATTGCCATCTCCATCTATTTCGACTCTTCGTAGCAACCAAGCAAGGGCTGCTTGTACCTGAACTGCGATCGAAATTCGTTCAAGATCTCTTCGAGCAGTACTACCAGTCCGATTCTGGTCAACTGGCTATCAAAGAGCACGCCGAAATTACTAAGGCAATATTGGCCAAGAACAGCAAGGTTGCAAAGGTGACGATGTACAAGCACATTGAATCATCGTTGCGCCGTTACTCGCCGGCGGCGCAGGCGATTCACGAAAGTTAAACGTTGACATTATTACGATCACTCCGCTAAAGTCCGATCCTATAGGATTTTCGGGGAAGGAGTTGCAATGAGTTCACCGGTGATTACTAACGTTGAAATTCGAGCATGTCGCGGCGGGGATGAATTAAATACTCTAGATGCGGTCTCGGCCGTCCAATTACCTGGTGGCTCACGTCCAGATTTCACGGTAATCACATTGACCACCTCGGATGGAGTGACCGGAACCTCCTTCGGTTTTGGCGCGCTAGATGCCAAGGTGGCGGCTGCAACTATGTCGCAAGTTAAGCCTTTCTTCTTAGGTCGGCGTCCCCATGATGGCGCAAAGAATATGAAGGATTTTGAACTCTTTGATCGCCGTTGGAACCATGTCCCGATCTATTCCTACGCTCCCTTTGATAATGCTTGTTGGGACATCGTCGGAAAAATGGCGCACCAACCCGTTTATAAATTGCTCGGCGCAGCGCGAGAGAAAGTTCCACTCTACGTCTCGTCAATGTTCTTGCCAGGTCCGGAAGATTACGCAAGGCAGGCATTAGAGGTAAAAGCTAAAGGCTATAAGGGCTACAAACTCCACCCACCTGGCGGACTCGATTTGGACATTGCCTGCTATCGCGCTGTGCGAGCGGCAGTTGGTGATGACTTCACCTTGATGGCCGACCCTGTGATTATGAACTCTTATGAGGATGCCCTGAGAGCCGGTCGAGAATTAGAAAAATTAAATTTTAAGTGGTTCGAAGAGCCACTTCTAGATGTAAATCTTCATAGTTTGCGCAAACTTCGAGAAAAACTGGATATTCCTATTTGCGGTACGGAGGTCATTGCAGGGGCTCACTACACCACCGCACACTGTATTGCCGAAGGTATTGTTGACATCGTCCGCACCGATGTTTCATGGCGAGGCGGGATCACTGCCGTGATGAAAACTGCCCATTTGGCAGAAAGTTTCGGCGTGCAATGCGAACTTCACACGACGATTTATCACGGGTTAGAGCAAGTTCAGTTGCATCCATCCCTGTCAATAGTCAACTGTGAATTCTTTGAAACTCTTTATCCATTTGATGATTTTGAGTTTGGTACAAAGAGCAAGCTAAATATCGTCGATGGCTACGTAATGGCGCCACAGGGCGAGGGTCTTTGCATCGATTATGACTGGGACTTTATTGATGCCCACACGGTGGCAACCTTCTAACAGTGTTGGTCTCAAATAGACTACTGCCATGAGAATCGGTCTCTTCTCCACCTGCATTAACTCTATATATTTCACGCGGACAGTTAGTGCCGCGCGCACAGTCTTAGAGCATCTGGGTGTGGAAATAATCGAGACGGAACAAGTTTGTTGCGGACAGATGCATATAAATTCGGGCTATCCGCAATTGGCCAAACCCCTAGTCGACACGGTTGAGAAAAACTTCAAGAACTGCGATTACATTGTCGCACCATCGGCTTCCTGTATCGGGTCCTTGCGCGAACACGAAGATCGTCCCGAATTGGTTGCTAAATGCTTGGACCTCTCTGAATTTCTCGTTGATATCCTCGGAGTAACCGATGTGGGCGCCACCTTTAACCACCGCGTTACCCTGCACACAACTTGCCATTCACTGCGCGTGGCTAAGTTAGGCGATCGGCCTTTGCAATTGCTTTCGGCAGTGCGCGGTATTGAGGTAGTCGAATTACCGGCGGCCGATAGTTGCTGTGGCTTTGGCGGGACTTTTAGCGTGAAGAATTCTGATGTAAGTGGTGCCATGTTGGCCGACAAATTGGCAAACATTGCCAGCACTCGGGCCGAGTACGTTGTCAGCGCGGATAACTCTTGCCTGATGCATATTGGAGGCGGCCTGCAGCGTGAGGGCGCGAAGATAGAAGTAATTCATTTAGCGGAGATCTTGGCCAGCCGTGGCTAAAGGATATTCAGGGGTCTCACTACCCTTTCCAACTTTGGCTAAGGAAGCGCTACAAGATAGGCAGCTCCGTGCCAATTTAGCCCGCGCAACAACGACAATTAGAAACAAACGCGCCAAGGTAGTAGCTGAAGTTAGCGATTGGGAAGCGCTGCGCCAGGCCGGTCACGATATAAAAATGGAATCCCTGGCCAATCTCTCTGCCCACCTGGAGAAATTTGAATCAGAATTTGCAACCGCCGGAGGTGTAGTGCACTGGGCCCGAAATTCGCAAGAAGCCTGCGAAATCGTTGCCGGTATTGCCCTTGCCAATCAAATTACTCAAGTCGTAAAAGTGAAGTCTTTAACCACCGATGAAATTAACTTAAATGAATATCTGCAAGCTCGGGGTATCGAAGCCAAAGAGACTGATCTGGCAGAGCTAATCGTCCAGCTAGCCGACGAACATCCTTCCCATATTTTGGTGCCAGCGATTCATAAAAATCGAGATCAGATTCGCGATCTCTTTTTAGAAAAGATTTCAGAGGCGCCTAAGGATTTGAGCAACTCCCCGCGCGAATTGGCTATGACGGCTAGGGCGCATTTGAGAAATAGATTTTTAAGTGCGCGCATGGCGGTAAGTGGGGCCAACTTTGCGATCGCCGAATCTGGCACGCTCTGCGTAGTTGAATCTGAAGGCAACGGACGAATGTGTCTGACCTTGCCAGAAATATTAGTCACAGTTGTTGGCATAGAGAAGATTCTTCCGAAATGGAACGACTTAGAGGTGTTCTTGCAACTTCTCCCCCGCTCTTCCACGGGAGAGAGAATGAATCCATATACAAGTTTTTGGACTGGTGCCGGCGACGGTCCATCACAGCGCCACGTCATTTTGCTAGATAACGGACGCATTCAAACTCTGGCCGACGAAAATGGCCGCGAAGCTCTGGCTTGTATACGGTGTTCGGCCTGCATGAATGTCTGCCCAGTTTATGAGCGCACCGGCGGCCACAGTTACAACAGCGTCTACCCCGGTCCCATCGGCGCGATCATCACGCCGCAATTGTTGGGGCCAGGACAGGCAAAGACCTTACCCTTTGCTTCCACGCTATGTGGGGCTTGTTACGACGTATGCCCGGTAAAGATCAACATTCCTAAAATATTGGTGCACTTGCGCGCCAAGGAGAACGCTGCCAATGCGCCCTTATCTGAGAAATTAGCTATGCAGGCCGCTGCTTTTGCGTTGCGCCCGAGGGGCTTAAAGATCTTGGCCGTGGTGATCGAAAAATCTGCGCCAATTTTGACCAGTAAAATCTTCACCAAGATTTCCAAATATTTGCCGGTGGCCAAGAAGTGGTCAGCATTTCGAGATATTCCAAAAGTTCGATTGAACAAGAAGAGCAAAACATGATCTCTTCACGGGCAGATATATTGAAGCGAATTGACCAGGCCAAGCTGGCAATGACTGCGCCAAGTCCTGCTAGGGATTATGCAACTACTACGACCGCCTCGCACTTAGAACTTTTGGATCTTTTAGAAGATCGCATTTTGGATTACAAAGCTACTTTCACCCGGAGCACCGATGTAGAGTCAACGATCGCGGGGATAATTGCCGCGCAAGGTTTAAAAGCGATTGTGGTTCCACCGGATCTGGCTTCCATTTTTACGGGCGCCAAGGTGGATACCAATTTATCTTCCGATCAGCTAGATCATATGGACGCAGTTGTTACGGCTAGCGAAATTGCGATTGCCGTGACTGGCACGATAATCCTTAACCACTCACGGCTCGATCAAGGTCGACGCGCGATTTCACTCGTACCAGATACCCACATATGCATCGTCAAAGCCGCCAACGTCGTTGGCACCGTGGTGGAAGCAGTTCGGAAACTAAACCCACGCGATCATCAAACTTGGATCTCCGGGCCTTCTGCCACAAGTGATATTGAGTTGGAACGGGTCGAGGGCGTGCATGGACCTCGCAACCTTCATGTAATTTTAGATTTATCCTGACTTCGCACCGACACAAAGAAAATTGATGCAATTACCAGCGAAATAAGTGGAATCAAATAAGCCACCGAAAATCCGCTGGTATCACTTACCCATCCCATCAACCAAGAGCCGACTCCAATCGCAGGTCCGGCCCCGATCACATTGGCCGCAACGCCGGCATCTCCACCCTTTGGAGTCGCCGCGGCAGCCGCTAGTGCGAGTGCGCCGATGGGACCCAGACCAAGAGCGGCAATAATCAAAGCTAAAAACGCCAAAGTTTCGTTCGTAGTAGTAATAATCAAAATTAGTCCAGCAGCGGTAATGACAGTGGAAAACCACCACATATGGTCGGCTCCCAGCTTTTCGGCCATCGAAAATGAGAGGCGACTGGTGGCGATTCCGTAGCTATAGAAGGCCACTAAGACCACTGCAGAGCTCAGAAGGAATCCTCTGGAGATGAGCAAGTCCAGCGCCCAAGAGCCAGTGGCCACCTCCATCATGGTCGCAAAGAAACCGAAGCCGACCAATATCAAAAGCGTTTTATCCCAATGCCTGCCTGCACTTCCGGCGCGAGTGGGGGCCCGGTTTGGCATATCTGGAAGCAACTTAAGCGCAAATAAACCAAGAAACGCAGCACAACCGGCGACGGTATAGCGCCAAGAGATTCCATTACGAATAAGAAAGCCAATAATGATCGGAGAGGTGGCACCGGATAGCGTTGTAATTCCAGATAGACGCAGAATTACATGTGTCGACATGCCAGCACTCTCGCCAACGGTTACGGCATTTGTGTTGTTAAAAAGGGTTGCTCCCACTCCAGCTGCCGCCATCGCGGGCAGCGTGATCCAAAGTGACTTGCCGGCTGCAAAAGCCAGAATACTTAGCGTGGCAATTATCCAACCTGCGCGCATCACATCGCGGGGGGAATAGCGCGCGATTAATCGCGGTATTACTACGGAGGTCAAAGTAATAGTGGCCGCAAAACCCACATTGTGCAGCGATGCCACTGCCCGCGAAATATTCAAATCATGTTTAAGCAACGGAACGCTAAATCCCAGCCCGTACATAGTGAAGCCCATCGCTCCTGCAAGTACCAGAAGTCGGGTGCGCGCGCTGGGGAGCAAAACCTCGCTATCGGGGGAAGACATTTCGTTCTCGTCCTTTGCAGTTCAACTATTTAAAGTTAGACGAAGGACGGCCCACAATTAGAGGATCCCAATCAGAGATTTTCTGCCAAGGAGTTTCGTAAGAAGGTTTATTGACGTACCTTTCAATTGCAAAATCCAAAGTTGCCCCGGCGCCAGCCCCAAGATCGATAGCAAAATACTTGCCACCGATTGGCAAAACTTCCGAGGCTCCGCTTGTATCCGTCGA
>JANXME010000022.1 GCA_025354785.1 Actinomycetes bacterium
GGAGATGGAGAGAGCCCACTTCTAAATTCGATGGCCCGCGCCGCAGTAACCAATTCAATTGCCAAAATACGGGAGAGGTTTTCTACAACTTTTCGAAGTTTGCGAGCAGCGCTCCACCCCATCGAAACATGATCTTCTTGCATCGCCGAACTTGGGATCGAATCAACACTTGCTGGCGTTGCCAAACGTTTATTTTCGCTCACCAGCCCTGCTTGGGTGTACTGGGCAATCATTAGACCTGAGTCCACACCAGGATCGTGCGCTAAGAAAGGTGGTAGCCCAGCCGAGCGATGGTGATCCAGAGCGCGATCTGTGCGACGCTCGGACATAGAACCCAAATCTGCAGCGGCAATTGCCAGAAAATCCAAAACGTATCCAATTGGGGCGCCATGGAAATTACCATTTGATTCCACACGGCCATCGGGCAAGACAACCGGATTATCTATGGAACTAGCCAATTCTCGTGCGGCGATTGTGGAAGCGTGATCGATCGTATCTCGCACCGCCCCGTTTACCTGCGGCGCACAGCGCAGCGAGTAGGCATCTTGCACTTTTGTGTCATGCTCTAAATGCGAAGCCACGATTGCCGAGCCTTGTAAGAGTGCAAAAATGTTCGCCGCACTTATCGCTTGTCCAACTTGTGGGCGCAAGGGCGCATGTAAGTCGGGGGCAAATACACGATCTGTGCCAAGTAGCCCTTCAATGCTCATAGCCGCGGTGATATCTGCAACCGTGCATAGCCTAGCCAAATCGTGGCAGGACATTATTAACATCCCCAACATTCCGTCAGTGCCATTGATTAAAGCCAGGCCCTCTTTTGCCTCCAACTCAATGGGCACAAGTCCCGCTGCGTTCATCGCTTCTAACGAGACCATTCTCAAACCGGATGCATCGTGTACCTCGCCTTCCCCCATCATTGCTAAAGCGCAATGCGAAAGTGGCGCCAGATCACCGCTACACCCCAGCGATCCGAATTCGGGAACCACCGGAGTAATTCCAGCATTTAAAAAATCAGCATATATCTGCGCGACTTCTACCCGCACGCCCGTGCGACCAGAAGCCATTGTGCGTAAACGCAAAAACATCAGCGCGCGCACGACTTCGTTTTCGACTGCGGGGCCAACGCCTGCCGCATGTGAGCGAATCAAAGACTTCTGAAGTTGCGTGCGATCCTTCACATCAATATGGCGGTTGGCCAGTGCTCCGAAACCGGTAGAGACTCCGTAGACCGGAACTCCACCCGAGGCATATTTATCAATATATTTTCTGGAATTTGAAATAGCAGCGAGCGCCTCCTCAGAGATCACGACTTGCGCACCGTGGCGGGCGACTGCAATGACTTCTGAAAAAGTGACGCCACTTGAGCCGAGCACAACGGGGCTATTTGATGCGGGTGCCATTGCGCCATACCTCATCTATCAAGGGGACTCCCGGCCGATAAGCCAAGTGAATGTAGGAGGGAGTACTAAGAATCGAAAAATCAGCCTTTGCCCCAATTGCCAAGTGCCCAACATCCTTGCGTTGTAGGGCCAAAGCACCACCTTTGGTGGCTGACCAGATTGCTTGCTCTGGTGTGAAGTGCAAATCTCGTACCGCCAAGGCAATGACAAAGGGAATATTTGTAGTGTAAGAACTTCCTGGATTGCAATCCGAAGCCAGAGCAACATCGACGCCAGCCTCGTGGAGTCGGCGTGCATCGGGATAAATGCCTCGTGTAGAGAACTCCGCCGCAGGCAACAAGGTGGCAACGGTATTGGAGGTGGATAGCGCTTCGATATCTTCATCGTCAAAATAACTCAAGTGATCTACAGAGGCAGCGCCCAACTCCACCCCCAACATAATTCCATCTCCAGGCTCTAACTGGTTGGCATGGAGCCTGGGCAACAACCCTTGCGCCATTCCAGCTTTAAGAATCCGGCGCGCTTGATCGGTAGTAAAAGCACCCTTGTCGCAAAAAACGTCTATCCACTTCGAGTTTGGCCGAGCCGCCACCAACATTGGACCGCAGACTAAGTCCACATAATCCTCGGGTGAATTTTTAAATTCCTTTGGAACCACATGAGCGCCCAGGAATGTTGTTTCTTCCGTAAGTTGCTTTGCTACCACCATTGATCTAGCTTCGTCTTCAACATTTAGACCATAGCCAGATTTACATTCCATGGTTGTTGTGCCAGAAGCATTTGCCTCAGCCATAAGCCTTCGCCCACTTTGCAAAAGTTGACCATTTGTTGCTTGCCGAGTCAGATCCACCGTGTATCCAATACCGCCGGCCGTGTACTTTTCTCCTGCCATCCGAGCACGAAATTCTTCAGATCTATCTCCGGCGAAAACCAAATGGGCATGGCTATCTACAAATCCTGGAATTACGCATCGTCCTTGTGCATCCACACTATTTGCGACGTCAGCTCGCGGCACGGATGTCGCGTCGCCAATCCAAACAATGCAACCATTCTCAATTAAAAAGGAAGAGTTTCGCTTTATTCCAAGTGGAGTTCCATCGTGCTCGGAATTATTAGTGACAAGCAGGCCAATATTATTAACAAGAGTGCGCGTCACTATTACTCCGTATCCAACATCGGAATATGCACATGTCTTTCACGTGCGGTTGATATTGCTTCGTCATAGCCGGCGTCAGCGTGGCGAATTACTCCCATTCCTGGATCATTTGTCAGAACTCGTGCCAATTTTTGCCCTGCTAATTTTGTGCCGTCTGCCACTGAAACCTGCCCTGCATGAATAGAGCGTCCAATGCCAACGCCGCCGCCATGATGAATGGATACCCAAGAGGCGCCCGATGAAATATTGATCATCGCGTTAAGGAGTGGCCAATCGGCAATGGCATCCGAGCCATCTTTCATAGATTCGGTTTCGCGATAGGGAGAGGCGACCGAGCCACAATCTAAGTGATCTCTTCCAATAACGATCGGGGCCGACACTTCCCCGCTCGCCACCAGATCGTTAAATGCTAAACCGGCTTTATCGCGCTCTCCATAACCCAGCCAACATATTCGTGCCGGCAAACCTTGGAATGCCACCTTCTCTTGCGCCATCGTTATCCAGCGATGCAGACCTTCGTTCTCGGGGAAAAGATCGAGCACAGCTTTATCGGTGCGATAAATATCTTTTGGATCTCCCGAAAGAGCAACCCAGCGAAAAGGGCCTTTGCCTTCACAGAAAAGGGGGCGGATATATGCTGGAACGAAACCTGGGAAAGCGAAGGCGCGGCTGTATCCGCCCTGTCTGGCTTCATCACGAATTGAATTTCCGTAATCGAAAACTTCGGCGCCTTTATCTAAAAAACCCACCATCGCTTCCACATGTCGCGCCATAGATTCACGGGCACGCAACGTGAAATCTTCCGGATCATCTTGCGCCAGACGCGCAGCATCTGAAAAGTCAATCCCGATCGGAATATAGGAAAGGGGATCATGGGCCGAGGTTTGGTCGGTGACGATATCGATGGGAATATCTATCTCTAAGAGTTTAGGAAATAGAACAGCTGCATTGCCCACGAGTCCAATTGAGACGGGACGTCCCTGCGCTTTAGCTACTAACGCTCGCTCTACTGCCTCTGGCAAACTATCAGCGATTTCATCTAGATAACGAGATTGCACACGTTTGAGTAGGCGACTCTTATCAATATCGATAATTAGGCAAACTCCGCCGTTCATGGTTACAGCCAGCGGTTGCGCCCCGCCCATGCCACCACATCCAGCAGTAAGAGTAAGTGTGCCTTGGAGCGTGCCACCGAAGCGCTTGGCCGCGATTGCGGCAAATGTTTCGTAGGTTCCTTGCAGAATCCCCTGCGTGCCAATATAAATCCACGATCCAGCCGTCATTTGGCCATACATAGTTAAGCCAAGTTGTTCCAGGCGGCGAAACTCTGGCCAATTTGCCCAATCTCCCACCAAATTTGAATTCGCAATCAATACTCGCGGCGCCCATTCATGAGTTTGAAAGACGCCAACCGGTTTGCCAGATTGAACCAGGAGGGTTTCATCATCTTTCAATTTGGTAAGCGATTTAACGATCGCGTCAAATGACGGCCAGTTGCGGGCGGCCTTGCCTGTGCCGCCGTAGACAACAAGTTTCTCGGGATGCTCAGCTACCGCGGGATCCAAATTATTATGCAACATTCGAATAGCGGCTTCTTGACCCCAACCCAACGCGCTTAACTTCGAACCAGTAGCCGCGTGGAAAATTCGCGGCGCCGTCATAGGTGCACAATAGCGCGGCTCAGCGCAGATGTCCGTTCTCGTTTGCCGAGCGGATCGCCCGCAATCCATCGCTAGGCCAAATTGAAATCGAGGAAATCGAGCACGGAGAAATATCAATATGGAAAACACCATCCACCGGAGCACTGATCGCTAAGCGCAGGGCTTGCTTAATGGCGCCATTGTGGGTCACGACCAAAATCCGCTTGCCCGGATATTTCGCAACTAGATTATCTAAGGCTTCATCTATTCGCCAACCTAGCGCGTCATAGGACTCGCCGCCGGGCGGGGCGTAAGAGGTGGAAGATACCCACTCCAAATACTGCCCTGGAAAGTTTTCCTTTACTTCTTCGATAGATAAAC
>JANXME010000035.1 GCA_025354785.1 Actinomycetes bacterium
ACGTGCGGTTTTGTCCGCTCGAACTTCGCCTTTGCCACTTTTGGTCCTCGTCTTTCCTTGTTGGAGTGCTTTTAGTTAGGGTTTGTAGCTGTAGTGATTATTGGACTATTCGCCGCGAGCCTTGGCGATGATGTCCTTCGCAACGTTTGCCGGAACTTCGGCATACGAATCGAACTGCATGCTGTAACTCGCGCGACCTTGCGTTCTGGATCGAAGATCTCCGACGTAGCCGAACATCTCTGACAACGGAACTAGCGCCTTAACAATGCGGGCACCTGACCGCTCGTCCATGGCCTGAATCTGACCACGACGACTATTGATATCGCCGATGACATCTCCCATGAAGTCTTCAGGGGTGATCACTTCGACAGCCATTACGGGTTCGAGAATTGCGGGATCAGCAAGTTTTGCTGCTTCCTTGAACGCTGCGATACCTGCAATTTTGAATGCCAATTCCGATGAGTCAACATCGTGGTAGGCGCCGTCGAGAAGCGTTACTCGTACATCGGTCAATGGATATCCGGCAAGAGGTCCAACTTGCATAGCCTCTTTGGCGCCAGCATCAACTGACGGGATGTATTCGCGGGGAATACGTCCACCGGTGACTTTATTGACGAATTCATATCCGCCTTCGGTCCCGACAGGAAGTGGCTCCACGGTAATCATAATTTTTGCGAACTGGCCAGAACCACCAGTCTGCTTCTTGTGGGTGTAAGAATGCTTTTCAACGATCCGGCGCAGAGTCTCGCGGTATGCAACCTGAGGCTTACCCACGTTGGCATCTACGCTAAATTCGCGGCGCATGCGCTCGACCAGAATTTCTAGGTGAAGCTCGCCCATACCAGCAATGATTGTCTGACCGGTTTCTTCATCGGTCTTAACATGGAAAGTTGGATCTTCTTCCGAGAGACGTTGAATCGCCACGCCAAGTTTTTCTTGGTCGCCCTTTGTTTTAGGCTCAATAGCGACCGAAATAACAGGGGCCGGGAAATCCATAGATTCCAGAATTACTGGTTTTGCAATATCGCAGAGTGTTTCGCCAGTGGTTGTGTCCTTTAAACCCATAACAGCCACGATCATTCCGGCGCCAGCGCTACCGCGCTCTTCACGCTTATTGGCGTGCATCTGGTAAATCTTGCCGATGCGCTCCTTGCGATCTTTATTTGAGTTTAGTACTTGTGAGCCAGTTTCAAGAACGCCAGAATAAATTCGGATGAAGTGAAGTTTTCCAAGGTGTGGATCTGACATGATCTTAAATGCCAGCGCCGAGAACGGTTCCTTATTATCTGGATGGCGAATAACTTCAGTGGTGCCATCACCGGCCATGCTGTGACCAATAATTGATTCAACATCTAGCGGGCTTGGCAGGTAGCGGACTACCGCGTCAAGCATTGGCTGCACGCCCTTATTCTTAAAGGCTGAACCGCAAAGAACTGGCACGGCCCGCGCGCTCAAAGTTGCACGACGAATTCCGGCGATGATTTCTTTCTCAGTTAACTCGGCGCCATCAAGGTACTTCTCCATGATTGCGTCATCTGCATCGGCCAGCGCCTCAATGAGATCGTGGCGCGCAACCTTGCTCTTTTCTACCAAGTTGGCAGGAATTTCTTCGATGAGGTAATCCTCACCCTTCTTTGTCTCCCCTGGCCAAACTAGCGCTTTCATCGCAACTAGATCGACGACGCCGAGGAAATCGGCTTCATTGCCAATTGGAACTTGCAAGACCAAAGGCTTTGCATTAAGGCGAGAAACAATCATGCCGACGCACATATCGAAGTTGGCGCCGGTACGGTCCAACTTATTTACAAAGCAGATGCGGGGAACGTTGTAGCGATCGGCTTGGCGCCAAACGGTTTCAGACTGTGGCTCTACGCCGGCGACGCCGTCAAATACCGCCACAGCCCCGTCGAGTACGCGCAGCGAGCGCTCTACTTCAACGGTGAAGTCGACGTGGCCGGGTGTATCAATAATGTTGATGAGGTGGTTGTGCCACATGCAAGTGGTGGCAGCGGAAGTAATTGTGATTCCACGCTCTTGCTCTTGCTCCATCCAGTCCATGGTGGCAGCGCCCTCATGAACCTCGCCTATTTTGTAGTTAATACCGGTATAAAAAAGGATGCGCTCTGTGGTCGTGGTTTTACCCGCGTCGATATGAGCCATGATTCCAATGTTGCGAACCGTAGCTAGGTCGATTGCTTCTGCAGCCACTTAGTGATCCTCTTTCGTAATTGGTTAGGGTCGGCGTCGGGTTTGGTCGGATCCGGTTAGCAGTTCTTAATTACCAGCGGTAATGAGCGAAAGCCTTATTAGCTTCAGCCATTTTGTGGGTATCTTCGCGACGCTTTACTGCAGCGCCAAGGCCATTGCTGGCATCAATTAACTCATTGGTAAGACGCTCGGCCATTGACTTCTCACGACGCGCGCGAGAAAAATCAACTAACCAGCGAAGTGCCAAAGTTGTAGAGCGTCCAGCTTTTACTTCAACTGGAACTTGGTAAGTAGCGCCACCAACGCGGCGTGACTTAACTTCCACAGTTGGCTTGATGTTCTCTAAAGCGCGCTTCAAGGTGATGATTGGATCTACTTGAGTTTTTGCGCGGCAACCTTCAAGGGCGTTGTAAACGATTGCTTCGGCGGTGGAGCGCTTGCCATGAAGCAGAATTTTATTAATAAGAGCGGTAACAACTGGTGAGTTGTAAACGGGATCAGCAATAACCGGTGACTTGACCGCAGGACCTTTTCTTGGCATAAGGAAGCCTTCTTCTCTCTCTTGGTGCCATAACGG
>JANXME010000063.1 GCA_025354785.1 Actinomycetes bacterium
TTCTGCCCCGCACTCTATTGGCCCATGCGCTTCTTTATCTCTCGCGAGGAATTCCTACGGTTTACTATGGCGATGAAGTGGGTATGACTGGGACAGGGCCGGGCAACGATCAAATGGCGCGCCAAGATATGTTTGCCACGCAATTCGACACTTGGAAAACTGAGAACCGCATTGGCGGCAAACCCATAGGAAACGGCACTGCCTTTGCGGCGACAAATAGCAATCCGATAGCCCAATATTTGAAAACTTTGGCAGCGCTGCGCGCTGCCAACCCGGGATTGGCGAATGCAACGATGCAGACGCGATATGCGAAGGATTCGCTTTTTGTGATCTCAAAGAAGGATGACAAAGAGGGGCGGGAGTACTTGGTCGCTTTCAATAATTCGACGAAATCCCAGAACGTCGAAATTGGGACCGCAACCCAAAAAGGTGGGTGGAAAGTGCTTTTGGGCGCCACCAAACCTTTGGTCAACGGCACCAAAGTCAAAATAAGCGTTCCAGCTCTCTCAACTCTGGTTTTGAAGGCCAATTCGCTTATCGATAAAGTTGACGTAAGGGTGGGAAAAATTGAGATTACCCCAGACGATATGACTGGTTTTTATCAAGCAACCGCCGGAATATCCTCGAGCGATTTAATCTCGGTGGAGTTTTTCGTAAAGCCTGCAAATAACTCTGCTTGGAGTTCGGCCGGGGTAGACAGCAACTCTCCATATAGCATCTTCCTAGATCCAAAGGAATTTTCTGGCCAGCAATTAGAAATAAAGGCAGTTGCCACCAATTCGAAAGGAAAGACTTTTGCGCTCCCAAGTTCAAAACTTATTTTTCCCACATCATGATGGCAGCGATCTTTATGTAAGCAATTCCGCGCCAAAAATTGGCGAAAAGGTGGAATTGAAGGTGCGCATTCCTAAGGGCGATAAGGCGCATAAGGTTTTTGTGCGTCTCTTTCACGACGGTGAGCCTCGAACTTTTGAACTTAGGAAGGGAAGAACTGGAGCCGTCGAAACATGGTGGAAGATAGAGATTGAGATTCTTAACCCCGTTACAAATTATCGTTTTCTGCTACTGGACAAGAACAACTACCGCTGGCTTAACGCAGAGGGGGTATTCACCAGAGAAGTTGTAGACCGTGAAGACTTTCAGATTATCGCCAAGCCACATTATCCGCAGTGGACGAAAACTTCAGTTTTTTACCAAATATTCCCCGATCGCTTTGCAAAATCCGGAATTAAGCGAGAGCTTCCCGATTGGGCGGTAGCCACCGAATGGAAGGCGCTGCCTACAGGACGGGGAGCAAACACCGGCACTGAGCTCTATGGGGGAGATTTTGATGGCGTGAGCCAACACATGGATCACTTGGAGAAGTTGGGTGTCAATGCCATCTATTTCACACCGTTTTTTCCATCGCGTAGTAACCACCGCTACGACGCGACAAGTTTCGAGCAAGCTGATCCTTTATTGGGGGGAGATGAGGCATTTATCGAATTTGCCACCGCAGCACACAAGCGTGGTTTTAAGATTATGGGGGATTTGACCACCAACCATTGTGGTCTGGGGCACGACTGGATTCAGATCTCGCTGAAGAATCCGCAGGCCAAAGAAGCTGATTTTTTCTATTGGGATAGAGCAATCCGACATGGCTATGTCGGGTGGTGGGGACATGCCTCCCTTCCTAAATTGAATTACAACTCCCAACTATTGCGGGAGAAGATGTACGAAGGCTCCAATTCGGTTGTGAAAAAATGGCTACGGCCGCCATTTAGCGCTGATGGGTGGCGTATAGACGTGGGTAATATGACGGGTCGATACTTGGAGCAGGATTTAAATCTTGAGGTAGCCCAAGGAATTCGCAGCGCTATGGACGAAGTCAATCCCGATGCCTGGCTCGTGGCGGAAAATGCAGATCATTCACCCAAGGACTTAGGTGGTTTTGGTTGGCACGGCACCATGAATTATGTGGGATTTGCCCGACCAATCTGGGCTTGGCTAAATAAGCCATCCAAGAAGATAGATAACTTCATGGGGCTTCCCGTGCCAATTCCCACCTTTGATGGCGTTGCTATGGTGGAAATGATGCGCTCTTTTAGCGCTGGAATTCCGTGGAGATCTTTTGTGGCGAGCATGCTCTTACTCGACTCTCATGACACTGCGCGTTTTAGGACCGTGGTCGGAAGAGATCTCTCCCGTCACTTGTCTGGGGCGACGCTGCTCCTTACATATCCGGGAGTGCCTTCTATTTTTGCCGGTGATGAAATCGGATTGGAAGGTGAGTGGGGGGAAGATGCGCGACGCACCATCGACTGGGAAAATCCCAAGAAATGGAATAACCAGCTCTTTGAAGAATTTCGTAAATTAATTTTAATCCGGAAGAGTTCTGACGCTTTGTGCAATGGTGGTATCCGTTGGATCCAGGTCGGTCCCAACGCCGTGGCTTTTCTTCGCGAATCGGCTAAGGAGAGCGTTCTAGTTTTCGCCGCACGTAGCGCTGGTAATTATCAAATCAATTTGAAGCCATATGGCTACACGGTGCAGGAAAACTTGTACGGGCCACTGGCCAAATCCGGTCTCATCAATATTTCCTCAAAAGGCGCGAAAAGTGGGATATGGCGCCTTAAGTAAGCCAGAACCGCATCGGTTGATCTAGGTAGCGCGCCCATGAACGTTCGTTATGACCAGATTTTCTATATACCTGGGTTTTGAAATTTCTATTTAGATGCCAGCCTGCATCCAACATTTTCTGGTCGGCGTAGCGCTGAAATGGACCGTAGTTGGCATCGATCCCGCGCGTGCCGTGACTCATCCAGACTTTATGATTTCCAGGCGCGGGAAGTTGATCGATGAGTGCATCAACCAACGGATTTTCCCCAGCGCTCCAATGGGTGGAAAGTGCGAGAGCGGTCGTGAAGAAATCTGGCCGCTTTCCCAGGGCATAAAGAGATGCCAACCCGCCCATGCTCGAACCAATAATGGCCTTATTGAGGTTATCAATATCTAACCCCAGAACTTGGGCGATCGAAGGCGCTATTGCTTCGGTAATTCTTTCAAGATAGGCATTACCGGCTAATTGGTCTGCTGTAACTGCCGCTTCCACTCCTGCCGGAGGGTGCAGCCCATTTTGATAAGGATCTTGTGGCGCCAAGTCAATCAATCGCCCCCAAGGATTCTCTGGGGAACGGCTATGGAAAATTGCGATGATGGCTGGCGGTGTAATTCCTAATTCAGATCCGACTCTCACCGCCGACTGCGCCATTCTCCACGTGCGATGACGAGTCGCGGTTCGATGATCAAAGACATTCTGACCATCGTGGGCAATCAATAAGTGATACGTCTCATTTTCTGGTGCCCAGTAGTCCACGATTCGGCCGTTGAAATCGGTACGTTGTACAGAGCCTGATAGCCCAGATACCTGATAGCGCGAAATGAGCCTCATCATGATTGAATCATGTCATGATTTCGCGAAGCATTTTTTGGTTTCGTCGAGATCTACGCCTTTCCGATAATCCGGCGCTACTAAACGCCATTGCAAATTCCCAAGAGATACTGCCTCTCTTTATTATGGACAACGAGATTGCGAATCGAGCTGGTAGCCATCGTCGCGCATATTTGGCAGCTTCGCTGCGCGCCTTAAATGGATCGTTAGGTGGCTCTCTGCATGTGATTTCAGGTGACCCAGTTGCAATTCTTCGCTCTCTAATTTCAAAATATGACATCTCGCAGATACATGTTGCTTCGGAATTCGCTCCATATGGAGTAGCCCGAGATAAACGAGTGGTGGAATCTGGAATCGAACTTATAAGAACGGGAAGCCCCTATGCCATAGCCCCTGGCCGAGTAGTGAAAAGCGACGGTACTCCCTATCGCGTATACACTCCCTTTTTCCGCGCCTGGACTAGTCACGGCTGGCGTACACCAGTAGCTGCTCCTCAGAATATTAAAGCGATTGCGCCAGGAAAGTCTGAACAAAGGCTTCCTGATTGGGATATTGCCTCGGAATTGGATCTACCTCCGGCCGGAGAGGAATCCGCGCAAAAGCGCTGGCGAGATTTCCAAACTAATGGGTTGGACAATTATGACCAAGCCCGAAATTTTCCTGGTGTAGATGGAACGAGTCGCATGGGTCACCATTTGCGATGGGGAGAAATTCACCCCCGTACAATCTTGGACTCTTTAGGTGGTAGTCCAGCACATGAGGTTTACAGAAAAGAGATTGCCTGGCGTGAGTTCTACGCAGATGTTCTTTATCACAATCCTCACACTTCTAGAGATTATTACTCAAAGCGCTTTGCAGGAATGAGATATGAATCCCCTGATGGAAAATTTTTGGCATGGTGCGAAGGTAAAACCGGCTTCCCTTTTGTTGATGCCGCGATGCGTCAACTAGTTGAGACGGGATGGATGCACAACAGGTTAAGAATGGTCGTTGCTTCATTTCTAGTTAAGGATTTGCATATCGAGTGGCATCATGGCGCCAACTTCTTTATGAAATATTTAATTGACAATGATGTAGCTTCTAACTCACACGGATGGCAGTGGACTGCCGGATGCGGAACTGATGCTTCTCCCTACTTTCGTATCTTCAACCCCGTCGAGCAAGGGCGCAAATTTGATCCGGAAGGCGATTACATTCGAAAATACATACCCGAGCTTGGGCACCTATCGGCAAAGTACATTCACGAACCTTGGCAAGATCCTGCCGGAAATCGCAACTCCTACCCAGATCGAATCGTCGACCACACGGTAGAAAGGTTGGAAAGCCTTGCTCGCCTCGCCGAGATTAAGGTAGTTACACCAGAAAGTTAGAAAACTGCCAGGGATCCTCGTGATCGTATTTTCTACCATTCCAATTTCGATACAGGTCGTTGCGTGAAACCAATGGATCCCATTCGGAGGCTACTGAGTGATACCCACCCCAATATTTTTCCGCATAACCTAAGACTTCTTTCCAAGGTAAATCATCGGGGACTAAGAGCCCGCGCTCCGGATTCTTCATCGCCCACGCCACGGCCGCATAAACCGCGCTGGCCACCTGAACGGTAGTTGCCGATTGATGCGGAATCAATTTTCGCGCTTCGTGGATGGAGAGCAGCGACCCGGTCCACCAAGACTTGTAAGCGTGACCCATTACCAATACGCCGAGGCGATCTTCTCCGTCAATGATCTCGTCGTTCATAATTCTTTGATTTTGTTGGAGATCCCACTGGCGCATCTCCAATTCGCGCATAGATGCAATTGCGGCATCCGAGGGGCAGTACGCGTAATGGACGGTGGGCCGATAGACAGCCTGGCCGTTCTCCCAAACCGTTAGGTGATCGGACATGGTGAAGGCCTCGCCATGTCGCACCAATAACCCAGTTGTTTCAGAATAGGGAACCCATGAACGCACCCATGTGGTGGCTCCTGCTTTGGCAATCGCAATTTGATTTTGCGGACCGCCCTCGTGATGAAAGGCATTTGCCGGAAGCGTTTTTTCGTGAGTTCCCCAACCAAGTTCAGCGGGAGCAATTCCCTCTTCGTAGAAGCCTTCGACGCTCCAGGTATTTACAAATTCGCCAACCAATTTTGGTCGATCAGCAACTTGCGTATCCCGCTCGGCAATATGTACCACCTTAACTCCGAGTGCTTGCGCCAACTTTGGGAAGTTTTCAGACGTCAAAGCCGCCTGAACGCCGGCTTCGGCTTTACCTTCTTCTATCGCGCGAGTGGCAATATCCACCATTGCTTTCTTGACCAGGTGCGATACCAAACCTGGATTTGCGCCATGCTCCACAATTGCGGTGGGTCCGGTGTGGTTCCATTGTGATTTCATTTCACGAATACGCATATGGCGGACATAGAGGGTGCGAGACTGCACAGAGCGCTTCGGGCCTCCAGAGTAAGGCTCCCACTCCTCAAGGGAAGTATTTAAGTAAATGACGCCGTGGCCATGGGCCCACTCAAGCATCGCGTTGGCATCAATATTCCAAGCCAAATCTAAAAGAAAATCTCCGGCTGAGAGAAAACGACTGAGAAACTCATCTAAGTTGGCTTTGGTTAATTGGTCTTGTAAATATGTTGCGCCTTGGTCAATTGCGCCTTGCACTCGCGACTGCATATCGCGCATATCTACTATTGTCATTTGTTTTGCTTCCACGAGATGCTCTAAAAGTAGCGGGATGACACATTGCGAAACTGATCCCGCACCCAATACAAGAATTCGATTGTGGAAGGTTTTGGACAATTAGACCTCTTCTGCGCGTTCTGAATGTGGATTGAAACTACGGCGCGTGCCAAATCATAGAGGCATATTTCCGACTCTCTAAATTGGTTGCGCCGATACGCCAATGCCTTCGCGCTTTGCTTGATACATGGCTTTATCGGCTCGGCGCATGAGGTCGACTCCGCCATCGTAGAGAGCATGGCCAACGCTGACACCGACCCGAATCTCCCGCTCGGCTATCGTAAATGGGTAGGAGAGCGTTGCGCGAAGTGCAAGTGCAACTTCTAAAGTGGTCTCGAAATTACCTTGCACGATTGCGCCAAATTCATCACCACCCAATCTGGCCAAAATTGAACCGCTCGGTAGCGACCTTGAAAATCGCTTGGAAACTTCCTTGAGAAGTTTGTCGCCAATCTCGTGACCATACAGATCGTTTATCGGTTTGAATCCGTCAAGGTCGAGTAAAAGCAGCGCGAATTCCAGCGTTGGTCGTTCTGAAAGCGCCTCCAACTCCGTGAGAAATTTTCGTCTATTGGGAAGGCCAGTGAGGTCGTCAGTTCGGGCTAGATCCTTCTCTTCACTTAGTTGACTGGCCTGTCTCAGGGCGATCGTCATCCGAAAAAAAGCCAAAGTTAAGGTCGCAATAGTTGGAATGAGAATAAAATTTGGAAAATAATTTGGTCGAAGAGAGGCGATCCCAAGCAGCGTTGCGCAAATTAGAACGGTAACCGCGATGAGGATTGGAGGCAAAGAAGAAATGACCTTCGATTTACTATTTCTTTGTGCCCGTGTGACACCATCCGCCAAGATTACAAGCCCGCAAAGCCAGAGGTCGTCGCTTATTGAACCTAAGGAATAATTGCGCCGTATCGTCAACCCAAGAAAGAGAAAGTCAGATAGTGCAAATATTATGACGCCCGTACATATCACCGTATTTCGCTTTGAGAAGGGCGAAATAAGTGACAGGGTCACAACGAGTGCAACAAGAACCAAATCCGAGATTGGAAATAGGATTGCAAAGAAGGTTTTGCTAGCATCACCTGAAAAGCGGGGAAGTATTGGGTCGATAAAAAAAGCAGAGCCAACAGCGCTCAACCCAATTCCTAGAATTGTGGCATCTAGGATTTCCAGCCAGCCGATCTTTTTGCCCTCGCGGATCGTTCTCGAGATTGCTACGAATGCCAGAGGATACATAAGCAAGTAGCAGGTATTTGGAATCGTCGAACTAAGCGAAATGGCAGGGTGAAACTGTCCATAAGTTGAAATTATCGATCCGATCGTCCAAAGCAATATTGCACTAGCTAAAGTAAAAATTGCTATCGGGTCTTGGAACTTCGAGCTCGTGGCTAAAGTGAAAAGGAGTGCAATTGTCACGGAATTGAATAGGTAGAGATCAATCAAGATATGTGGGTCAGGAAAAGTGAGTCGGAAAATTAGGTGGGTAAAAAGGAGGAAAGCGGGGAGAAATCTCTTTACAAAATCTCCCATTCCCCGAAGGTAATTAGGGTCGCGACTTCAACAAATAGGGATTTCCATAGGTAGAAAACCCAGTTTAAGTACCGCGGTAACCGATCCAGTTCGAAAATCTAGGTTATAGCCCCTTAGAGCAAGCTTGGTCTCGCATAGATAAATTGGTGGAAATTTCCAACTTGGAATTTTCCAATTGAGATGTGGCTAGTTGGATATTTGTCGCAGCAGTGGTGTTAAGTCTTTTTAGCGTGGAGATACTGGACTCCAGGCTACTAACGCTGGCACTGGCCGCAGTGCTTCCAACTGACAATGAATTTATGTATCCCGGGATCGCGGCCAAGGTTGCCTTTTGCGAAGCCGTTAGATTCTTAGCGGCTTGCAAAGTTTTTGCATCCTCATTTAATTTTTGAATCGCTGCGGCCCAATGCGCAATATCTGCCTTTCTTTCTGCAATGGCAGATTCTGGTGTTGGTACAAGATCCAATTTTGCGTTGAGGGGAGAGACGCCGGTTGGGACTAAGGCGGTCCAAAGCGCGGCAGAGCCCGGAGCCCCCGTATTGGCAACGCTTGGTCGGTTAACATTTGTGCGGTCGATTGCAATCTTTTCAGCGTTAGCCTTGAAGTAGCCGAGATCTCTGACCCAGACAGTTTCGCCCTTCAGGTAATCCTTATTTCCTTTATATTCGAGCATCTTGTTGATGGAAGCAATCATTGTGAGCGCCAAGACATCAGCTGCCGCTTTGGTGCTGGCATCGTTCTTCACGACGCTGGCGGCTAGATCGACAGCCGTAGCTTGTGATTTTGTGTACGTAGCCTGGGCTGCAATGCAGCCAGACCAATTCCATGTCAATTTAGTTTTATTAAGAATTGGGTTCTTGGCACAGGTATAGACGTTGGTCCCAACTTTGGTTTTGGCTCCAGCTTTGGGGCAGAGAACCCCGTTACTGGCTTTAGGTGCAGCCGCTTCGGCTGAGGGGATGGTGACCAAACTCCCGGCAATTAGGAATCCAAGAAGTGATGCGGCGAGCACTTTGCGAGACATGAGAACCTCCGTTAGATCCCAGATTGGGGTTGTCTTATCGTAGCCAATGCACCGCCTGAGTTAGCTTTATCGCGCGCTGGCAACCTTGGAATTCACCGAGAACGCACAGGATTTATCACAATTTGCTTCGCTGTTTAACTCTAATTTTCATTCCTAATCTTCGAACTAATGGTCGCGGACCAAACCTGGCAAGGGTGGACAATATTTGATATTGCATACCGGGAACCGAAATCGCTTCGCCAGCAAGTGCGTCAGCCCAAGCTTTGGCAACAACTTCGTCAGCGCTTAGCCAGAGAAAATTAGGGAGCCCGCGCATATTCATCTTCGCCCGCTCATGGAATTCGGTGTGCGTGAAACCTGGGCATAACGCCAGCACTTGTACTTTTGTCCCGCTCAACTCGGTATGAAGTGATTCGCTTAGAACCGTCAGGTAAGACTTAGCGGCGCTATAGGTGCCACCTGCGGTCCACCCGGCGACTGAAGAAACATTAATTATGATTCCGTTATTTCGGCTAATCATCGCGGGGAGTGCAGAATGCATAGTGCGCATCGGTGTGCGCGCTAGAACATCTAAGAGTTGCAACTCTGCGCTGAGCCTGGATTTCGTAAAACTTTCCTTTATGGCGAACCCTGCATTATTGATTAGGACATCAATTGGTAACTTCGGATCACTTACTCGTTTTTCCAGGAGGACCACCCCGACCTCCGTCGAAAGGTCTGCTGACAAGATTTCACACTTTATACCGAATTCTGCGGATAAGTCCGCAGCGCCTTTTTCCAATCTGGCCTGGTCGCGGGCCACAAGTACTAGGTCATGGCCCTCTTTCGCAAGTAGTCGAGCAAAACTGGCACCAATTCCCGCCGTTGCGCCAGTAATTACTGCGATTTTCGCCATGATTTCCCTCTATTCATCCAAGATTGATTCAATATTTACAAGGATCAATCTTTCGCCATCTGATCTCTTAGCCTAAACTGAAATTATGGTTCTCGCCGTCGATTTGGGACAGTCTGGCGCTCGCATCCGTTGGAAGGGCGGGGAGTACGAGGCGACGCGCGCCAAACGAGCCGAAGAAACGGTTTTGGAAGTATTGAGAGATATTTTTGCTGAGGCGGTAAAGCGTCACCCGAACGCCCTCTCAGATGAGACCGTCGCGATGAGTCTTACCGCGATAAATGGAGTTGCGCCGAATCCAAAACCATACGGTGCGCTGGCCAAAGAATTCTTTGGAGCTAAGAATGTGGCCGTAATTGACGATGGATTGGCCGGTTTTGTCGGAGCTCTGCAAGGCGTCGACGGTGTGGTCATTTCAATTGGAAGCGGGGTAGTGGCTGTCGCGGGAAGGCGTGGAAAATTCGCGCACTCAGATGGGCTGGGACATATATTCGGCGATTTGGGCGGGGGATATTGGCTAGGTAAACAGGGGCTAGAACGCGCGCTAGCCACCCGACAAAGACGTGAAAGTGATTCCCTGCTTTTAAAATTCATGGAGGATGAAGTTGCGCTCTTTGATAAGTTGCCGAGCAATGTTGGAGCCGAAGCGCAGAGTCTTTGCATCACTTCGGCCCGGATGGTGTTGGAAGCAGCGGATCGAAGTATTGCCAGCGCGCTAGTAATTCGTGACAAGGGAGCAGAGCATTTGGCCAAGAGCGTAGCGGCGGCATGGACGCAATCGGGTGGAATGCGAAATGAAAGTTTTTCTTTAGCGCTGCTCGGTGGAGTAGCTCGTAACCGCGGTTACGAAGAATCGATACGACGCCATGTATCCGCGCTTTTGCCTCATGCACGATTGGTTGCAAGCAAAGGTGATCATCTAGATGGAGCAACCACAATTGCGGCGACGATGAAAGAAGATTCTCCTCCGCTACTTCGCTGGTGGCGCGAAGCGTAGCTCTCCGACCGCGCCCTTGGGCACAACTGGAAACAGCGGTGGAATTGGCGCAACTCTTAAATATTTCTCTCCTTGGTTAGGGCGTAAATCTGCTTCGCCTTTATTGGGCCACATAGAAAGTGCGCGCTCGGCTTGTGCAGTGATTGTCAAAGAGGGATTTACGCCGAGGTTGGCAGTAATTGTCGAGCCATCAATAATATGAAGGGTTGGGTAGTTCCATACGCGATGGTATGGATCTATGACTCCCGAATCCTCGGAGCCGCCGATTACACATCCACCCACAAAATGGGCTGTGAATGGCGCGCCTATTAGTTCTCCGACATTTCCACCCGCAATTCCCCCGCACCTTTATTCAGGTATCTACATTTTGCATTACCAGTGCAATTACTGTGCGCTCGCTCCACTTTCGCACGTTGAGAATTCGAATTAATAACGCAGGTTTACGTAGCACAAGTTGTAGCCATTGTCCGCGGCCTCCTTCGCCGTAGCGCCATCGGTCATCAATGTTTGAAGCAAGCCCATTAAATTACTGCCTTTGCCATATCTGACTGGCTCGATATGGGTGCGCGGATCTGGATAAAAGGAAGAGGTAATTGCAGAGCCAGTGCTGAAATCAATATCGGTGTTGGGCATTACTGCCCCGACGAGTGATTCGCTATTTGTTCGCGAAAGATCGCCAAGTTTTTCTGAGAGCTTGGCTAAGGTTCCCTTATCCTTCATTCGATGCAATAACTTTTGTGTATTGAAAGTCCCTGCACTTTCTGCAAGTCCCAGATAATTTTTAGGAAGTGTGTTCTTCGCATTGTGTCTGCAGCCGGTCATACAAGCGCCACATTGGATACAACCATCGCGTTCAGGACCCACTCCACCAAAAAACGCGTCTTTAGCTTTTGCACCGGGGTGTGATCCGAAATGAATTCCCAGCGGAGCCATTGTGAATGTTTCCCCCACACCCATTGCCTGCGCGGCATCTTTCATTTCTTGATCGCTGGGAGAGAAAAAGGGATTTATCTTTACACCGAGCATGCGGCGGGCCAATTCATTGCAGGGTTCAAGCTCGCTCTTCCAATCTGCAATTCTGGCCCATTGCGGATCTGAAAAATATTGGTCTCCTGGTTGATAGAGAGTGTTCGCATAAACCAGAGAACAGCCACCAACTCCGGCCCCAGCTAGGACTATTACATTTGGTAAGAAATGGATTCGCTGAATACCAAAAAGTCCCATTCCAGGGGCAAAAAGAAATTTGCGAATTCGCCAAGAGGTCTTTGGAAAATCTAAATCAGAGAAGCGCCGACCCGCCTCCAACACGGCGACCCGATAACCTTTTTCTACCAGCCGTAGCGCCGAAACCGAACCCCCAAAGCCCGAGCCAATGATGACCACATCAAAGTCGCCCTTCACATTGGCTACCCTTACCCTTTACCCAAGAAGAATCAAGGCAATTCGTCCTCGTAGCTCAGTGGATAGAGCAACCGCCTCCTAAGCGGTAGGTCGCCGGTCCGACTCCGGTCGAGGACACATATTTTGCAGTTTTACCTCAAGGAGAAATAGCGGCATAAAGCGCTTTTGCATCTCCAAGTTTGGTTTTGAATTCGGCTCGATTTGTAAAGGAAGTGCCGACCAAGGAGTTCAACTTACTTGCTGAACTCAAAGAATATGACTTAGCGATCGAATCAAAGGATTTGGCCAGTAACTTGACTATTGCCAAAGTATTAATTGTTGGAGCCTTGAGGCTGCCAGTCCAAGGTG
>JANXME010000074.1 GCA_025354785.1 Actinomycetes bacterium
ATCTGCCATATTATACGCTCAAAAGAGAAGTTAGTTGTTTTTCCATGATAGATGCATACTGCTTGTCTAGAAGTTGAATCTGTCTCTTAGACTCGTTCTTAGAAACTTCATAGTCATAGTTGCTGACAGCCTGTAGCAATACTGCCGTTGTTACAACAGATCCATCTGCTAGAGAGATTGAAGTGCTGCTTTGTTGTATGGTTGGGTTTGCGATATTAGGTAGAGTCAAAGCTTGTAGTTGCTTTAGACTGAAATCATATGTGTATGGTTGATTCACCGTTGCGATGTATTGCTCATTGGTCACAGTACCGTACAAAGATGTGGTGACATTAGTACGTTGTTCCACGTGATGAATGACAGCTTGTGCGTTAGAAAGAGAACCATAATTGGCGATAATGTTCTGCTCTAGATCATGCTGCTTCAGCGGCATATCAAAATAAGGATCAACTACCTTGTTTGCAAAGAATACAATCCAATGTCTCTTCACGTCACCATAATATTTATCGGCAATAATTTCAGCATTATCACCATCCTTCATACTATATTGATAATAGACTAGAGAATTTTGTAGAACATCATCTAGAATTTTAACTCTAGAGAAAATATTTCTAACAGTAGTATATTCGATCTTGTTAGGATCGAATGTGTAGAGGATTGTTGGGAAGGAACCGAAATATTCCATTGTTAGTAACCGTAGTTGTCAATGAGTTCACGAGTTATAATATCCATTTCCTTGAACGTCAATGCTAGATTGATTTGTACAGGCATACCATCTGTGAAGGTTGCCCACTGCCCCGCACCAGCGTAGTTCACCGCAATGTTAGTCAAAGCGCAAGTAGAAATCTTAGCAATGTTTTCGTTTTCAACATTTTTAAAGAAAAACTTTATGTCAAACGATGCGGGTGGAATGAAGTATCTACCAGAACCTTCGCTGCTAATTTCAGGAGCAGCATACATTCTAAACGTTCTGATGATGTCTGAGATAGAATCGGCTTCCTTCTTAGAACGAGCTTGAAATTGAAACTCAAATACATAGCCACGATTCTGAGTTCCACGGAATACCATTTCAAACTGGGGATTGAGTGCTGCACCGACGCCACGTAGAGCCAGATCAGTAAATCCTGGTCCAACTATACCAAGAGTTTCACCAGCGGTTCCCAATGCTTCTGCCTTTTGAGCACTGTTCATCTTGACATTATTGAAGTGAACATCTTCACCAGTCGCCTTACCTTTGATTACAGATGCAACGTCACCAACAAATTGACCAGCACCAGCACCGATAGCAGCATACTTATAACCCATACCAAAAGCTTCTGTCACACTTATAGTCTGCCAGTCATGATCGTAGCTCGTAATCATTGTATCTGGAGTATAAAGAGCAATAGATTTCTTGATACGAGTTGTCTTTGGACTTAGATTGACAGTAGAGCTGATGACAACACCGCCCACTGCCTTGGCTGCTTCTATTGCACCACCGGCTATAGCGTTACCAGCTTTACTTGCAACATCACCACCCTGAAAATTAGAAACTGCTCCAACGGCAGCAGCGGCTCCTCCTGCTGACTCAGCCATGGAAGAACTCAGAGTAAAGATTCCATTTTGGTGCGCTTTCATATCGAAATTGTTTTGATATGCTGACTTCGTGCTAGCAGCAGATCCAGAATCGGATTGAGTATACTTAGAATGCTCTGGTAGATTTATATTGAATACGACGTAATGGGGAGCATCTTCCGTTCCCAGACCTTCTAGGGGATATTGGGAACGTTCAAAGTCATAGTCGTTCCTATCAAGAGATGATAGAGCGCCCTGACCCTTTACTTTCGCAACAGTGTCCGGTAGAATTTTTACAATTGGATCCCAAGCCATTTGGATAAATACTCGATAGTGAGAATGTAATATTTAGGGGATCTCACAAGAATGGCATATAGCGGCAAATACACAACCAAGAATCCTCAGAAATACCTTGGGGATCCTAATAATATTGTCTATCGTTCTCTCTGGGAACGTGCTCTCATGGTCAAACTAGACGAGCGTGATGATGTTCTGAATTGGGGTTCGGAGGAAATGAACATTCCCTACAGATCACCTATCGACAACAAGATACATAGATACTTTCCTGATTTTGTTGCTAAAATGCGCAAGGTAGATGGAAATACCTTTATTCGCATGATAGAAGTCAAGCCATATGCTCAATCTATAGAGCCAGAGAAGCCCAAGAAAGTCACCAAACGATTCATCAATGAGGTGATGACATGGGGTGTCAACAAGGCAAAGTGGGATGCTGCTAGAGCTTACTGTGCTGATAAGGGATGGGAGTTTACTGTAATTACAGAGAAAGAGTTGTTCCCAAAAAGTCCTAAATAACACATGGCAAAATTACTAGATAGAATCTCTGCAGATCTCAACGCAACTGGCTTGAAAGCTCGTTCAGGCGCTTCTCGCGCATGGATGCAGCAGAAGATCAGAGAGTTGGGTGGCGCTTCTCGCACAGAATTGATCAATGATTCTACTCGTAACGTTGCAGCAGCTTTCATCGGTAAGATGTTCTTCTTCTATTACAATCCAAAGCTGAAGCAAGAACTACCTTATTATGATAAGTTCCCTCTCGTACTTCCTATTGAGATGTACGTAGATGGATTCCTGGGATTGAACTTTCACTATCTTCCTATCAATTTGAGAGTTCATCTATTAGACAAACTATACGATCTTACGAACAACGATAGATTCGACTCCACCACGAGGATCAGAGCATCATACTCTATTCTGAATGGTGCGTCTCGTTATAATGAATTCAAACCTTGTGTCAAACGTTATCTGGCTCCTCACATTCAGTCTAGAATCGTAGAGATTGAAGCCGATAAGTGGGAAACCGCAATCTTCTTGCCAGTCGAGAATTTTGCAAAGGCAGGGACCGCCAAGGTCTGGGCAGACTCTAGAGAACAAATCTAATGGGATTTTTTGATCAAATTCTTTCTAAAGCAGAAGCTCAAGTTTCCGCTACAGTATCCACAGATTTTCGTAGAATACTTCCAAGTGGGGTACCTATGGGCGGTGGAGGCGCATTTGGAGGAGATCGTTCCCCATTCCCATCTCCACAAGGTAGATTTGGAAATTATTCAGGTTCTGGAAGTGGATTTGATATAAATTCTTTCCGCCAGCATTTTAGTCATTATGATGAAGTCAGTAAGACAGATAAATTCAATGTTTGGATTCCAGTACCTAAAGCGGTAGAAGATAATACTAAATTTGGTATGAGAGAACTATCCCTACAATGTGAAATGTCTGAACTCCCTAGTCGCGACATACAGATGATCGAATACCGCCACCATGCATTTACGAAACGTATTCCTCACATGAATCAATATGCGCATGCTAACTTCACATTCTATTGCAACGGTAAAATGCTTGAAAAGAAGCTATTTGATCGTTGGATGGATATTATGATCCCTCAGCACACGGGGTTAGTTGAGTATCCTCAGGATGATAGCGGCAACCCTACGTATGAAACTGATATCACATGTTACCAATATAATAACATGAATAATGAAATCTATTCTGTAGATCTTATTCAAGCTATTCCAGTTTCAGTAGCA
This sequence comes from Actinomycetes bacterium, assembly GCA_025354785.1. GTDB lineage: Bacteria > Actinomycetota > Actinomycetes > Nanopelagicales > Nanopelagicaceae > QYPT01. The sequence goes on from JANXME010000074.1 coordinate 3,594, forward strand.
GTAATGTCTCAGAACTGGGCAGATGATTCTGTTCATAGACTATCAGTATCGTTTGCTTTCCTAAAGTGGCAGTCATCACAGACTGTTGCTGGTAATCAGGTCAATCCAAACGATCTCGTTTCAAATTTTACTAATGATCCAAAGTCTCAGGATATGCGTATCAAGGATCTACCTGACATTCCTGAATCTGAAGAGTTTACATCACATATACCGAGATAAGGTGATTTATTATGCAACTGCCTAAGATTGATGTTCCAATTTATGAAGTACAATTGTTGTCTAGGGAACAGCCTGTTAAATTCAGACCGTTCTTAGTCAAAGAACAAAAGATCATGTTGATGGCTGTAGAAGCTAAAGACATGAACAATACGATGAAGGCAATTAAACAGATCATCAATAACTGTGTGATTGATGAAATTGATGCTGATGAGCTTCCACTGGCTGATATTGAAACTCTTTTTCTTCATCTAAGAGCGCGCTCTATGGGTGAGGTACTGAATCTATTTTTCAAATGCACAAATGTGTTTGAAGAAAAACAATGTGGTATGCTAATTGAGGTTCCTGTGAATCTATTACAGATTCCTCAGATAAACAAGGACACTCCTAAGAATATTATGATCAATGACAGCATAGGAGTTATTATGAAATATCCTTCATTGGGTATAGTGGATAATCTCCTAAAGATGAATTCTGAAGTTATGGTCACGGTTGTTGCTGGATGTATTGATCAGGTATTCGATGGTGAGAGTGTCTACTATGCTAAAGACAGCACGCCTGAAGAGATGGTCAATTTCGTAGAAGGTATACCAGCAGAGAAGTTTGCTTTGATAGAGAATTTCATTGATAAGGTTCCACGTTCGGTATATACCACGAATCAGAAGTGCGTCAAGTGTGGCTTTGAACACGAGTTCAAGCTGGAGGGTCTAAGCGATTTTTTTATCTAAGCTTTGGTAGCGATGGTCTGAGTGGCTACTATAAGCTAAACTTTTCTCTCTGGCATTATCATAAAGTCAAGGTGACTGATTTTGACGACGTGATCCCTTGGGAGAAAGATCTATATGTAAGTATGTTGTCTCAGAAGATTGAAGAGGACAATGAAAAGATGAAGATCAGACAAGCAGAAGCAAGAGTAGCAAGGAAATTAGGTAAGGCATAATGGCAAAGACGACAGCGACTGGTGCAGCACTAAATGATATTGCTCTTAGGCTTATGTCTAAGGACCGTACTCTGTCGCTTACAGATGCGAGAACTCAGGCTACGGCTCAAGAACAAAGAAAAGCCGAGTTCATGAAGAAGCAGGGTAAGCTTCGTGAGAAGCTTGAGTATGGTATTGGTGGAAAAGCTAAACACACTATTCTCACAAAACTTCTTGGAAATACTATCGGCGGCGGTATCTCCAATCTGATTCGTAGTAAATCTACGGATGAAAACATCGCTCGCAATATTGCAACCAATAATGAAAATAGACCGGAAGGGATGGGTATGCCCTCAGAAGGTGATTCTAAGTGGGCAAGACTTCCATCTGATGATCTGGACTCAAAGAAGTATAAGAAGATTATTGAGAGATTGAATTCTATCGAAGGGAAGTTGAATAAAGTTCTTTCTGCTAAGATGATTAAATCTACTGAATCAATCACTCCGACTTCACCACACCATGAAGAAGCATCCCAAGGTTTGTTAGTTTTAGGATATAAGAAAAAAGAAGTTGATGAGATGCTAAAGAATGCATCTGGATCCAGTGCTGCAGATATTATTCTAAAAGCACTTAAGAGTAAAAATACAACTCCAATACCGGCATCGGATGTTCCAACCGTAGCGTCTAATATCAAAGCTGAGGTTCAAAAAGATCCTGAGCATAAGTCACCATTTGCTGAACAAGAAGAAGCTGCTGAAGTGGTCAAGGAAGAAAAAGAAACTGATGGAAAAAAGAGTGAGAAGGGACATAAAAAGAAGGTCATTAAAAAGCTAGATGAAATTCTAGACAAATTAAAGAACGTGGGTGGTGGTGGATCATCTATGCTTGGTGGTGGAATTATGGCTGTTATTGGTAGACTACTAGGACCGATTTGGGACGCCATCAAGAAAGTGGGTCTTGGTATCGCTGCCGTAGCCGAATGGTTTGCTGCAATAGGAGTTACAGGTTTACTTGCAGCATTGGCTGCTGTTGGTTTGAGTGCTGCTACATTAGGTGGTTTAGAGGCACTCAATAATCATGAGTGGAAGAAAACTAGAACTGATGTTGATGAAAAGTTAGCATCGCATGGAATTAAAAGATTAGATAATAAAGGCGCCGTGACTACTGCTTGGGAAATTAACGGTGAGCGTGTAGAAAAAGCTGATTTAACCCCTGAACAGGAAGATGTTATTAATACCGCTGTTCCTGATAATATGAATCGCGATAAGAAGTCTCAGGATACCTTAAAGAAAATAAAAGAACATCCCGAGAAGTATGACTTCAGAAGCGAGTCTGAGAAATTAGCTCCAGCACCTGCTCCAGCCATTGTATCTCCAGCAGCAAGAATTTCAGAAGCTTCTAGTGAGAATAGACAACTTGTGACACAGGAGTCTGCTCCTATAATCAATCAGGTTGTAAAGAATGACAATCGTACTATAAATCAACCACAGACTCAAAAGAGTTCAGGTGATTCATTCCTGATCAATACCAGAAATCCTGAGCCGTCAGCGGGTGGCTACGTCGCGCAGATCTTCAATCATCCGGTTGCTAGAATTCCTATGTAATAAAAAGGGGAGCATTTCTGCTCCCCTTTGCTGGTCTCCTCTTTCGAGACTTAGCTCACTCGTCAGCCAGACGCTTAAAGACATCCAGCTCATCATCACCAACCGTAGAAGTCTCCACGCTATCGGCAACAGACGTGCTTTCAGCAGTTGTCGTCGGAGCAGGAGAGCTTCCATCAAGACCAAGAACCTTATCAAGACGAGACTTGAGTTCAGCGTAGGTCTTGAAGTTCTTCTTATCGACAATCTCCTTTAGAGAGAATTCACTCTTCCAAAGAACTTCGATCTTGTCGTCATCACCACCAAACAAAGCAGATTGATCTTCAAACTCACTCTTATCATAATTACGATAACCTTCGACTTGACGAATCTTGAGCTTGAAATTAGCACCTTCCCAGAAGTTGAAAGGATTGACGCGCTTCTCATCTTCAAACTGCGGGTTTAGCTTTTCGTTGAGCTTGTCGAAAATCTTCTTTCCGTAGTTGTAAAGAAAAACCTTTCCTTCGTTATCAGGATTTGTAGGATCCTTTACAACTAGAATGTTAGAAACATAATTTAGCTTACGCTTCTGCTTACGGGCAATTTCCTTATTAGCTTCGATACCGCTATTCCATAGCTTGGTATTGTACTCGCTAACGGGATCATTGTCACCGAGGGTCGTAAGAGAATTCTCAATATACCAACCACCCGGACCCTGAAAGCCATGAGTGAATAGCTGCACGAACGGCAGACCTTCATCGCCATCAACTTGAGGGGAATCTAGAAAACGAATGACTGCGAAACCGTTTCCTGACTTATCGACCTGAGGTTGCCAAAAGCGTTCATCCGCCTTGTACTTCTTGGTCGTCTGCTCTAGTGCCTTAGTAAGCTTGTCGAGAGATGAGGACTTCTTTAGATTAGAAAAACTTGACATATATTATATCCTTGTATATCATT
>JANXME010000122.1 GCA_025354785.1 Actinomycetes bacterium
TGACAACGAGAGCGCCAAGATGGCCACCAGCAAGGGCGTGATCCAAGGCTACTGCGGTGTCGCTGCGGTCGATGATCGCCATCAAATCATCATGGCAGCCCAAGCCCACGGCACCGGCAGCGAACAGGCGCTGCTGATGCCAGCAGCAAGTTTTAGATTCTTGTGCTTTTCGATATCAGGAGATCCTACGACATGAATCGACTTTAATCCATAATGCTTACAGATAGTCGCCACCATTGGGTGCTGCGGGGAGCCTGTGACGGCACCCTGAACCACTCCCACCGGCTTTGGGTGTGATTTTATAAACTCATCAATTAACCAGATACACTGGCGCAGCTTAGAACCATTAATGTTCCCGTATCCCAGCGGCGCGAAGAAGTCCTCGCGCTTGAAATACATATCACTAATCTTCTCCACCGGAGAAAGATCACAGATATGATCCTCCCAATGAATGAGATTACGATTCAAAGAACAAACTTCAAACGTTGTGTCTATCACGAGAACAAACTCTCTAATGAACTATACGTTAGCGGAGGATGATATTTGGCAGCCAGATTGGGATTCTTTTCCTGTAGGAAAGTATACCACTCATGGGACTCCCACATACCGGAACTGACTCCGTTCCAACCCTGTCGCCATTCCGGATGTTCTGGATTCTTACGTCTAGATTCGACAAACTCGTATCTTAGATTCTCATATTCATAAGAACCCAACTCAAGCATTGCTTCTCTGAAATAACAGACCAGAGAAATTCTCTCCGCTTCTGGATCTTCTAGAACAATAGGAGTGTTACCGTGAAGAATCTCGTGATTATTAACCAGCAATAGATCTCCCGGTCGCACGTTGACAGCAATACGATACTCGGGGAATACCAGATATCCTCCACTGTATCTACCGTTGTTAGATACGACAAGCAAATTACTTAGACCCGTACTTAGATCACCGGCATCATAATGAGCGGCAGTCCTGAACGTCTTATTGACCGTAACAGTAGTGAATACCGTCTTTGGAACAAGAAATCTAGAATCAATCTTATTGGCAGCAGCTTGCTGATTGGCATGACGCCAAGGTAGCAGTTCCTTAAACCCTCTATTGAGAGATTGTAGAAATGGAAATGCTAGTGAGAACTTATCATAGTTATCTCTAGTATAAGAGGTTGCACGACCATATGGAATACGAGGATAACGATCATACCAGCCAGCCACTCCGGAAAGAACCGGATTAGCATAGGTGGTGTCTGAAATTAATTCATTAGAAACCCAAGAAGCTTGTTCTCTGATATAAGCTGGATCTTTCTTGATTGTATCTTTCAACCAAGTTTCAAACTTGAACTGGAATCTTTCTACTTCTGAAGAAAGCCAGACAAGTCCGCGAGTGTCCTGCTTGTTGGCACACTGCGCTCGAATAGTAGCAATATCCTGCTTAGGATTGGTAAAGTTGTTATCACTTAACTTGACCAAATAATCTAGAATATGAAGTTGCTCTACAGTGACCCAATCGCGACCACTGCACTTAGCTCCCTTAGGACCCGCAGCCAATCCGCGATTCTGAGTCTGCTGAGCAGCTTCACGCAAACCAAGATAAGCATCTTCTTGCTCTTTCTTAGTAAAGTAATTTTTACGGAACTTGAACGCAATCTTTCGTTCATCCGTGGTGTCTACGGTCTTACACTTAGAACAATCAGTAGTCTTACATGTAAGCTTGTCTAGTGGATCACAATCAGCCTGTTGGAAACAGTCGGTGTCCGACTCGATCAGATGGTCGAAATGTGATTCATCTAGAAACTGTCCTAGTATATGAGAACAATCAATTTTGGCTCTTGCCACAATCGTCTTAACTTTACCCATCTGATGCTCCTTGTTACAGAATGTAGCACCATTATATAGACAATAAAAAAGCAGTGGGTTTTGATGCCCACTGCCTTTCTTTCTTCTTACTGCCGAAGGATATTAGGCAGCGCGGCTGTACAGGCTCTTCAGTGCCAGCTTGGTACGACCAGCAGAGAGATTACGCTCGTAACGCTCGCTTCCGACTCCAAGACGGTAGAAGGTGATCGTACGACCGTCAGACAGAGTCTTACGGTTGGTGTAGATCGGGAAGCCCTCTTGGCGAAGCTCATGTACGCGAGCAGAAACATTCATCACCCCGAAACGGGCACGTGCCTGATTGACAGTCAGCGTATTACGAACTGGATTGAAGAAAAAGTCAAGGATTTTTTCCTTGGTAGATAGACGATAAGACATATTAAACCTCAAATAACAAATGCCACTAATTACAGTTGGAATGTGGCACCCTCCAACTCTTTTACTATTATACGTTATATTTCCTTAAAAGTCAAATGATTACAGTTAAATTGGATTTATGTTTATCGTTGAGCATCTGCTCTTAGCGAGGTTAATCGCAACCAACTGATGTAGATGCTCTGCTCTCTTCTTCGAAGAATTCTCTAGAGAAGTCACGAGAAGTCGCGTGCTCTCATTATGGCTGGAGACAACAATCTCATTGCTCTCAGCTGAGAACTCAATCCCAATGACTTCGCCAAACTGCATTGAAACTTCATAGGCGTCGAATGGGGAGAAAATCTCAGCTGCCTTACCAGTCATGTTACCCTTGAGCGAAGCTTTCGCTGCGACGTCGTTGTTGCTGGTATAGTTGACAGTGACCATGCTTGGATTGAACTGATTCGCGATCAGTTCATTGGGGGTTACAGTAGTCCCACCACCAGCAGGACCACTCACCGAAGTAGTGATCGGCGGGAGAGGCGACCAACCCGGCGACGGCGGTGGCGTCGGCGCAATGAAGTACGGCGGCGACGGAGCCGCGATGAAGTTACCTAGTGGATCTTGGGAATCTTCATCATTCTGCTTCTTTAGAGGAT
>JANXME010000123.1 GCA_025354785.1 Actinomycetes bacterium
TAGTTTGCCTGAGTTGCTACATGGAGAGGCCGTGGCCCTAGATTGCTTGTTATCCTCATGCCTGGCCTTTAACCGAGGTTTTTTGGAAGAAGATGAATTGTCACGGATCTTTAAAGTTTGTAGGGAACTCGGATTGCCAACGGCGCATGATAGTTTTTTTGACTCGAAGAAGCTTATGACTTCATTGACGGATACTGTAAAGCATCGAAACGGAAGTCAAAATCTTCCAATTCCTGTTGGTATTGGGTCGCATCAATTTTTAAATGACATGCAAGAGGAAGAGGTATTGCGTGCCACATTGACGCTGCAAGAACTTAATTTGAGTAGAGAACGGTAGGAACCAACCTAAGCAAAGTTCGTGTTTTACGAGCCTTGCTTCATAGACCAAGTTCCCCAGTTTTGCGTTCGCATTGAGATTGGCATCTTCACCACAGTCAAAATTTGAAATGCAACGTCATTGGGTGCAAGGTAATCAGCCAGCGCTGGATCGCCAGGCTCTCTACCATTACCGAAAGCAAAATCTGTATTTGTGCCCGCGGGGCTAATAAGTGAAACCCTTACCCCTTGTTCCCGTACTTCTCTATCTAGACTCCCAGCAAATCCTACTTGCGCATGCTTTGTGCCAGCATAAACAGCCTCATTTGCATAGCCACGATATCCGGCTGCTGATGCCACAATGACGATGTCCCCTCCACCTTGCTTAAGCAATTCAGGAAGTCCCGCCCGAACGAGTTGAATAGTCCCTATGTAATTTGTATTTACAGTTTCTACTATCTGATCATCAGTTCCACTTAGCACGGAACCGAAATAACCAGTTCCAGCATTTGCCACCAATGAATCAATACGCCCCCATTTTTCAAGTGCGACGGATGCCATTTCTTTGGTGACGGCCGCACTTGAACAGTCTCCCACCACGCCGACCGCCTTGGACGAGCCAATTTCAGATACCACTGCATTTAGCCGTTCTTTGTCGCGCCCATTTAGCACTAATAGAGCTCCCTCTTCGGCGAAAGCCATAGCCGTGGCTCTCCCAATTCCAGAGCTCGCTCCTGTGATGAGAACGACTTGCCCTCTGATGTCTCTCAGTTGGTATGTCACGAATTCAGTCCTCCTGACCCCTCATAGGAGTGAGATCCTCTAAGCCTTAACTATTTTTGGAGTTGGCAAAGGCAAAATAAAGTGACCTTTGTATCCTTTTGAGCGAATATTTGCAATTAAGTCATCGCCCATATGCCAAGAGAGAAGAAGTAGATGGGATGGTTCCATTCTCAATAAGTCGACCTCGTCAATGATGGGAATTCTGGTGGTAGGAATCCTCCGTCCGATCTTCTTAGAGCCCGTCTTCTCTCCAATTGCCAATATGTCGTTGTGATTAAGACCGACATAAGAAATCAAAGTCACCGCACGAGACGGTGCTCCTATTCCTCCAATAGTCGCACCCTCCACATTAAGAGTGGTGATTAGGGTTCGAAGCTCATTTCTCCACTCCTTCACGGATTTGTCGAAGGCCGAAATAAATTCCCCATTATTTATTCCGGACTTTGCCTCAAGGGCTTTTGCCTCCGCTACAGATAGATCTATCGAGTAGACCCCCTTCTTGGCAGCCCAAATTCTCACAGATCCGCCATGGCTACCAATTTTTTGAATGCGAATAAGATCGAATCCTCCGCGATTCAAAAGTTCTTCGATTGATACCACAGTGTAATAACGAAGATGCTCGTGGTAGATGGTGTCGATCTGTAATTGCTCCAATAAATCAGGGAAGTAGTGATTCTCAGAGACAAATAGACCATCATCATCCAATATTGCAGAAATGTCTTTGAGAATTTGCATTGGATTGGGGATGTGTGCAAAGACGTTTGTTGCCGTAACTAGCTTTACCTTTCCGACCAAGGCCAAAGCCGCCTCAACGGAAGATTTATCAAAGTAGGCCTTTAGAGTTTTAATGCCGTTTGCGTTGGCAACATCTGCAGCTTGAGTTGGTTCGATTCCAAATACTTCGCAACCCAAGTTTGCATAGCAGCGGAGTAAGGAACCGTCATTTGAGCCAACGTCGAGGACTTTCAATTGCTGCTCAGGCAAATTACCTTTAAAAAATTCCACTACAACTGAGGCCTGTTCTTGAAAGTTCTTTACAAGTGGAGTGGTGAGGCCAGAAAGGTATGGATAGGACTCCGGAAAAACTGATTCCATTTCGGGTGCAAATCGAAGTTGGACAAGGGTACATGACTTGCATTGCACTAGCGCTAAGTCATAGACGGAATCCACGGGGGGATCGGAATCAATGGGCGGGAGCGTATTTACCAAAGGTGTCAATCCCATATCAATAACAGGGCGCGATGAAGAGGAACCGCAGACTTGGCACTCAAAAACTCTATTCACGCTTCCCCCTAATTCGAATTCTTTACATACCAGTCACAGTAATCACGTACGCCCTCACTAAGTTTCACAGACTGAGAGAAACCCAGCGCTTCAATCTTTGATATATCTGGAACCCGTCGATTTGTCTCGCCGGCCGGCGCAATGGAAGTAGAAAACTCAATCTCTCTACCCAAGCTGGACGCGATGACCTCGGCCAGATGAGAGATCGAAACCTCTTCTCGAGTACCCAAATTGAAAGTCTCACGTCCAAATTCGGCATTCAATAGGATTCCAAACCCCTGAACAAAGTCGCTGATATGGCAGAAGCTTCTACTCTGAGAACCGTCACCTTTAAGGGTTACCTTGTTACTTCTTTCAGCGACAATCTTGGCGCATAGCTCTGGAATAGCATGCTGGAAACCCATGTCAGGCCCGTAGATATTGTGGGGTCTAAATATTGCCAGCCTTTCCAAAAAGGAATCAGCGTGGATGCTCATGAATTCTTGTACGATTTTTCCTAATCCATAGGAGTATCGCGGGTTAAATGGATCAGGTACTACGAGAGGGACGCTCTCTGGTGTTGGGAAAACACCCGGGTATTGGTACACCTCCGAACTTGAAGCTAGGTAGAGCTCCGGAATGTGATTCTCTTTCATCCCGGCGAGAATATTTTGCATTCCTACGATTGCAACATCAAGAACCTCACGAGGTCTTTCATAAAAGTTAATGGTTCCATTTATATAAGCGAGGTGCACCACGACATCTACTCCTACCAAGGATTTGGAAACCAGTTCTGCGTCCCGAATGTCGCCTTCTCGAATATCTAGAGAGTCCATCACGTCGGACAAGCGTCTAAAATTGCCACGTGAATTGTCATCCAAAACTCTGACGCTGAAGCCTTTCTCTAGCGCAAGTCGGGTCAGGGCTGAACCAATAAAGCCAGTTCCTCCGGTAATCAAACAAGTTTTCAACGGCCTCCACCAGTCTCGGTTAGGGCTTTGGAGTGATTTCCCCATGAATGGTAATGCTGATTACCAGCTAGAGATAAATTGTGGTCATTTCTTCCCCAAAAATCGTAAATGAGGAGTGGGCTTGAAGATGAATTGGAGAGTGAGACTAAATCGAGATTGTCTAGATAGGGATGGTTGTTGACTAAAATAATTGCACAGGCATCATCCAAGATCCCATCCAAGTTTGAATTGGACTTGAATCCGTGCAACTCCAACTCAGTGGCGGAGATAACCGGGTCCCAACAAGAAATTTCTCCCCCAATGATCTCCTTGGAAAGGGATTCGACTAAAGCCAAAGTTGGGGAGCCTCTGAGGTCATTGGTTTCCGGAACTCCTTTGAAAGCTATTCCTAAAACCGCCACTTTTCTTCTAGATTGAACAGTGTTTTCATTCACCCACTTGGAGATAAAAGCAGAGGCTTCTACCATTACGTTCTCATTTGTTGTACGAGCTGCCAAAGCAATTCGAGCGACCCCACCAAAATTTTCTACCGATTCTGAGAGCAAATAAGAATCCTTTTCAAGGCAAGGACCACCCACCGGACCTGGGGTCGCCAAGTTGGTTCGCTTGTAGCCAAGTTTCCCTGCAGAAATTACCTCTGATGCTCTAATTGGTTGGGAATTACAAAGATGCGCTACTTCATTGGAGACTGCGAAGAAGACGTCTCTCTGCATGTTATCTACAAGTTTTATCATTTCAGCGGTTTCGATGTTAGAAACATTTACGACATTGGGAGTGACCTGCTGGAAAAAATTAGCAGCCCTTATCCGAGCTCGACTTGAAGAAGCTCCCACTATTTGAGGCAATGAACCTAACTCGGCCAACGCCGCGCCC
>JANXME010000129.1 GCA_025354785.1 Actinomycetes bacterium
TCTGATCCGTGAACTTTGGCCCCCGGCAGTGCAAGGAAGAGGTCGCCAACCCTGACCTGTGAACTAATATTTGTTAACCCTGTTATCACTGTATCCCGACCATAAATGGAATCGCTAAGTTGGATGCCGAGGAAGTTGGCAATCTCCTCTAAAGATTTGGATTTGAATTTAGTTTGTTCGGCTCGCATATTAAGTTCTTCGCTAGTTTTTCATTCGCGCGTCAATGGTTAATTTGGCCTTCAGCGCTGCTGCTTTTGCCTGGGCGGACTGTAACCGCATCAATTGAGATTGGTTAAGCGAATATGGCTGAACAATTGTGTTGGTAGGCGCGACATGTCTAGATTGCAAAACAAATGACATTACCTTTTTGAAGACCGGAGCACCAAGAGTTCCACCCCAGTGAATTCCTTTCGGCCCCTGAATCGTGACGCTAATGACGTATCGCGGGACATCTGCAGGAGCAAAGCCGATAAAGGATGCGGTGTAGCCCTTATAACAATGGCACGAATCACTGACTCGCTGCGCGGTTCCAGTCTTGCCAGCGACTCTATATCCGGGGATGGCAGCCTCAGGAGCAGTTCCCTGCGCAGATACGACGCTTTCCATCATTAAGCGCAGTTCACTCGCGGTCTTTGCACTAATAACCTGAACGCTTTCACGCTTAGCAGATGGCGTAAATCGGCCATCGCCATCGCTCGTCCCTGCGATTACGGTTGGAGAGACTCTCACTCCATTATTGGCCACTGTGGCAAAAATGCTAGTTGCTTGCATTGCTGTAAGAGAGTAACCCTGCCCAAATGCCACCGTAGGCGCGGTAGTTCCGCTCCAATTTGCGACATCGGGTAGTACCCCCCGAGATTCACCTGGTAGCCCCGAACCAGTACTTAATCCAACGCCAAATTTTGTTAAGTACGAATAAAGACTCTTATTGGTAAGCCGAGCGCCAATTTGAATGGCGCCTGTATTGCTCGATACCGCCAATATTCCAGCGGTAGTTAATCTCAATATTGCGTGCTTTTCATGGTCGTGAAATGTTGTGCGAGCCACCCTAAGTGCATAAGGAACGGTGAAGATCGAAGTAGGCGTCACCTTTCCTTCTTCCATAGCCGCTGCCATCGTCATGACTTTGCCGGTAGATCCTGGCTCGTAGACATCTTGGACGGAAGGGTTACGCATTAGATCCAATGAAACTGTCTTCGTATTGTTCGGGTCAAAAGTAGGTGCGGTGGCGTGAGCCAAAATTTCACCAGTCTTGGGATTCATCACGATAACCGTCCCACTGATGGCATTGGATTTCTTTACCGCTTCAGAAATAGCCTGAGAAGCTATCCACTGCACATCTCTGTCGATGGTTAAGCGGATAGTTGTTCCGGCCTTGGCGGATACCAACTCTTGTTGAGAGCCGGGTATTTCAGCACCGTATCCATTTGCATAACTGTATTTACCGGCAGTGCCCGTAATTAAAGAGTTCATGCTGGATTCCAAGCCCGTCGCACCGACACCTGCCTGATTTACGAAACCGACTAAAGATGCAATAAGTCTTCCAGAGGGATATTCACGAATGTACCCGCGTTCGGGATAGAAACCAAAGATCCGTTTAGCCGAATCTGACTTACCCAACGTATCGTTGTAGGCAGCAAAAGCAGTTTTTAATTTTATCCATGTCGCCGGAGTTACGTTGCGCGCTAGCAAATTCCAACGTTTTTTACCTGTTACCAATGCGGCGATTTTACTAGAACTTATGCCAAGAATAGGAGCGGCAACTAATGAAAACTGTGCTGGATTCTTTATCTGTGTTTGATCAACCACAACGTTAATAGCAGCAACGCTTCGAGCAAACTCAACGCCATGAATATCGGTAATGGCCCCCCTGGATGCCGGAGCGGTAGAAATAGTTGACATCTCAAGTGCGGCTTTAATCGAATAGGTTTTCGCCTGAGCACCTTGAACGTCCGCTAGACGCAGCCCGAGTCCAGCAATCAGAACCATCACAATTAGAGATAAATAACCAATTCGACTTCGCGAAAGGAGAAAGTTTGCCATCGTCATCGCGCCGATCTACTTGTAGGTGATTCAGAAACTTGGGTTGTAGCTACGGGAGGAAGTGCGAGAAAACGCGGGCTCTGGGATTGAACCATTCCCGCGCCTTCGGCTCTGCGCGCCAAGACCTCTGGAGAAGATGCAGTCGCTATTTGCTTTATCAAGGCGTCACGTTGATCATTCAACGTCGTAACATCGGTTTGCAGTTTTCGAAGTTCAAAAGCATCTTGAGCAAGTAGCGTGTTAATTGTTAGAAGCGCAATGAGCCCTAGACCACTCACAAGAGAGAGAAAGATTACGAAAGATTTTCTATCAACGCTCTCTCCATTTTTGAATTCGGGGACTGATCGTAGAAAAGGCCGAACCGTCTTTTTTGAGGAAATTGACTGCTTGGAGTTGCCTGAAAGTGGCGCTAGGGCTGGAATTGCCATTAGGCCGCCAACCGCTCAACGCCCCGGAGGCGAACCGATTGCGAACGAGTATTTAACTCAATCTCGCTTTCGGAGGCACTTTCACTCCCCTTCACAATTAGCGCAAATTTGGCGGCCAACTGCGGAAGTTCGACGGGAAGCTCGCGTGGGGTCCCAGACGCCGTGACTTCAGAGAAAAGTTTCTTTACGATGCGATCCTCCAGTGATTGGAATGACATAACAACTAGCCGTCCACCTACCTTTAGGGCGCTCAGCGAATCAGGAAGGGCTCGATTTAAAGCGCCCAACTCGTCATTAACAGCAATGCGAAGGGCTTGAAAAGTTCGTTTTGCCGGGTTCCCGCCCGTTCTCCGCGTAGCAGCCGGAATGCTCTCCTTAACGATTTCGGCGAGCATCACCGTTGAATTCAGTGGAGCGATCGTCCGTTGTCTGATAATCGAATCAACAATTCTGGGAGCAAATCTCTCTTCACCATATTTACGCAAAATTGAAATTAGCTCGTCACGACCGGCTGTATTAACAATGTCGCCAGCAGTTACTCCTTGGCTACGATCCATTCTCATATCAAGTGGCGCATCTTGCGAATATGAAAATCCTCGCTCGTTCATATCAATCTGCATGGAAGAGACTCCCAAATCGAAAAGAACGCCATCAACTTTGGAATAGCCGAAATTGTCGATGCATCCAAGAATTTCGTCATAAACCGCATGAAAACTTTTAAAGCGCTCTTCAAATTTTGCAAGTCTGACAGAAGCCTTAGCTATGGCCTCTAAATCCCTATCTATGCCAATCACAACTAGATTAGGAAATTTCTCCAATAGCGCTTCGCTATGACCTCCCAGACCTAGCGTCGCATCAATAACTACGGCATTAGGTACGCGTTCAATTGCGGGAGAAAGCAGTTCAACACAACGTTCCAACATGACCGAAACGTGATCCATCTTCTCCCCCATCTCTTTCTCCAGTAACTTCAAATAACTTTTGATATTTCCTTTTTGTAATTGCTTCTTGGCTTTCTCTCTCTTCTGGTCACCGCCGACCGACGGAACATTTCTCATATCGGCGCCGGGGAAGTGGCGCCGATACTTTTTAAGTCGGCGGTGGCCACAAGAGAGAGCCACTACTGGACATTCGGATCTATGTAACGGGCTTAAAACAGACCCGGAAACACCTCCTCTGAAACTTCGGCGAAACCTTTTTCGCGATCCGTGAGGTATTCGTTCCAGGACTTGCTATCCCAAATCTCGACCCTGGTATTTGCGCCAATAACTACGCATTCCTTCGACATTCCGGCGTAAGTTCGCAAACCCTGCGGAATGCTGATGCGGCCTTGGCGATCTGGAATTTCGTCATGGGCGCCGGCAAACATGACTCGCATGTAATCGCGCGAAGATTTGGAGGTAACTGGTGCTTGGCGCAAGCTTTCAGTGATAGTGGCAAATTCTGCTGCTGCAAAAACGTAAAGGCAGCGTTCCTGGCCCTTGGTAACGACAAGTCCGCCTGCTAATTCATCACGAAATTTCGCTGGAAGAATCAGCCGCCCTTTCTCATCCAGGCGCGGTTCGTGGGTACCGAGAAACATTCTTTCTGGCCCCCTTCCCCAGGTTCCAGCGTGCTAGTTCCCCACTTTACTCCATTTCTCTCCCTTTTCAACCACCTTTCCCCATTTTTCTCCTTTTTCTAGCCTTTTTTTGGGAAGTTTTTTGGGAGAAAAAGAGCAAAAAAAAAGAGCCAAATGGCTCTTTTCTGAACTGCGAATTATCTAGCTCTACTGATCAAAGTTGCGACGCTCCCAACGATCTTCCAACCGCGAACCAAACTTGCCCTTGCCCCGCTTCTTCCCCTGTTTTGGCGCCTTCAATGCGCTTACGCCAGAGAGGGCAGAAATTATCAAGGTCACACCGGTCAGGGCCACAAGAAAGCCCAAAACTCCAAGCGGTGTCAATTTTGCAATCAGACCGCCAAATATCGTTGCCAAACCGATAACCGTGAGAGCCCCTCCCAGCAGAGCGCGATTTCGCCCTGGATAGAGTCGGGTGCCGGTCAAGGTGGAGACAAGACGTGGATCATCTGCGGAGAGCGCCTCTTCCATCTGGGCAAGGAGTTTTAACTCGTGCTCTGATAGCGCCATAAAAACCCCTTTCTCACGACTTCAATCCCTAGGGATCTCACAATAGAACATCTTGGAAAAGATTGCATTTTTTGCCAGATTTACTCGCGCTCTTTGTCGGGCTCGCGTCTGACCAAGCGCCCAGGGCGGACGGTGCCGGCACCAAAGCGAGCCTGGGCCTTATCCATTGCGCCTTCAGCCTCGCGCCAGCCCCTCTCTCTGGAGCCTAGAACCAACTGCTCGGGAGCCTGGGGCTCTAAGTTTTCCAAGCTAACCCCCACCAATCGCAGCCGCACCCTTTCATGGCGCAGGGCTTGATAAAGCCCTTTTACGACCTCGTATGTCTCATGCGCGCTATCAATTGCCAAAGGCAATGTTTTTGAGCGATTAATCGTTGTGAAATCGGCAAAACGTACTTTTATGGAGATTGTCTTGGCAAACAAGGATCTGGCGCGCAGTCGTGCCGTCGCCTTTTCGGTTAACCGCAAAAATTCTTGCAAAATTATTTCTGGATCATCTATATCTCTTCCAAACGTCTCTGCGGCGCTAATACTTTTTTCTGGTTCACTGGTAACCACATCTCGGTAGTCGCGTCCCCAAGCCAATTCAAAAATTGCGGCGCCACTTGCCTCGCCAAGAGCGCGAATCAACGTTGCCCGCGGGGTGTTAGCGATATCTGCAACGGTGCGAAGGCCCAGCCTCTCCAAAGTTTCCGTGGTTTTTGGTCCAACCCCCCAGATCGCCGAAACTGGCAATGGATGAAGAAAATTAAGAATTCGATCTACTGGTATTTCTAACATCCCATTTGGCTTGCAACGATCCGAAGCCAATTTCGCGATGAACTTTGATGGCGCAATTCCTACCGAACAGGTGATGCCTTCCTGCTTTTCCACTCTAGCCCGAATTGCAGTAGCGATCTGCCGGCCGGTTCCTAATAGTTTTTGCGATCCAGTAACATCTAAGAAAGCCTCATCGACGGATATTGGCTCTACATGTGGTGTAAATTCTTGGAAAATCTCCATTATGTGTCCAGATACCTCGCCATAGCGCGAATGTGACGGCGGAATAAAAATTGCGTTCGGTGCCAGACGCTGGGCTTTTCCAACTGGCATTGCAGCCCGTATTCCATAGGTTCGTGCCAGATAGTTTGCAGATAGCACAACGCCACGTGCCCCTGCTCCCACCACGACTGCCTTGCCTTTCAGCGACGGATCATCGCGTTCCGCCACGGAGGCGAAAAAGGCATCCATATCTACATGCAAGATGGTGGCGGTACTCATACAACGAGCGTACTTCTACTTTGTGAATATTTTTCATATGACGAGCGCAATTCCCAAGCTCCCGTAGCGCGTAATGAAACCCCGCGCGGGCCGGTACGTCGAACCTCTCCTCTAACTAGAAAAAGCCATGAGTTGAAAAGAACGTCGGCATAGCCATCCTGCGCATCGCTAAAGAAAGTCGCATCGTTGCATCCATAACCATCATCTAAAGTAAGGAAAATCACGCGGCGACCGGAACGTACTGGAGGTGTTTGTAAAGCAACTTTTACCCCCGCCACTAAAACTGATGAACCCGACCGCTGTGACAGAAGATCCGATGAGCGAACTGCCCCAATTTCATTGAGGAATTCGGCATAAAACTCTAGTAGGTGATGGGAAACATCCATCCCTAAATGGTTAATCTCGTGGCGAACTTTTTCGCTGGCATCTAAATCTGGTAGACCACTTGGAATAAGAGCTGGAGGGATGAAACCAAAATTCAATTGCGATCCACCTAGGTTACGACTCAGATTACGAGTTGGCGAATGATGGAGGTCATTTAAATGTAAAAGTAGGTCGCGCCGATTGATTCTGCCCGTATCTATCTCATGCACCTCATCAAAAGCTCCGATTAGAATCAACCCTTCCGTAGTTGGATAAGAGGCACCAGAACGAGAATAAAAATCTGCTAAATCCAAATATGGCTGTCCTTCAATAATGGAATCGACTTCACCACTGCTAATTCCAGATAGGTCTGTAAGAGAAATCCTTATCGCATAGCCACGAGCATCTGGCATTAAGAGATCGCTACCTGTACTTGCACCATTGATAACTGCCACTGGCGTACGTGCGCTGGCTGGATTTACGAGTTCTACACGATATGACGCTTTGGATTTATTAATATCTATCGGCGCGATTCCGATACCAAGTTGACGGGCATCATCGATAATCAGCCGCTTGGGATACATTCCTGGATCATGTGTCAAGACCCCTGCGATAAATGCAGCAGGGTGGTGTGCCTTCAACCATGCTGACTGATATGTAGGTAGCGCAAATGCTGCCGCATGCGCCTTACAAAACCCGAAAGAGGCAAATGCCCGCAAAACCTCCCACATCGCGGCAACAATAGTTAAGTCATATCCGCGAGCGATCGCAGTCGGATAGAACCAATCGCATACCTCTTGTTGACCTTCACGCGAACCAAGGGCGCGTCTCCTCTCATCGGCTTGTGCGAGTGTGCAACCGGTAAGAATCGCAATTATCCAAATTACTTGTTCGTGAAATACGACAACGCCTTCGGTGTCACGCAAAACCTCGTACAAATCAGGGTGGAGAATTTGGGCTGGACTCCACCCATGTCGCGCACTAAGAAAAGGCCGAATCATGTCGCTCTTCACTGGGCCCGGTCTAAAAAGAGAGATATCAATACTGAGATCTGTAAATGTCTCTGGAGCGAGCTTCCCAACTAACTCGCGCTGACCTGGACTCTCAACTTGAAATATACCTAAGGTACGGGTCGATCTAATTAGATCAAAGGTAGGTTTGTCATCTAAGGCAATAGCGTCAATATCTAACGGTTTCTCCTCCAGCCTTTCTATCTCTTTTATTGCATAAGCAATTGTCGATTGCATTCTTACGCCTAAAATGTCTAACTTTAATAGCCCTACCGCCTCAACATCGTCTTTATCAAATTCCACCATCGGATAACCACCAGCGTTGACTTGGAGCGGAGCACGATCTAGAAATCCGCCATCAGATAAAACCACTGCACATGGGTGCATTGCCAAATTTCGCGGCAGGCTATCGAGTCGTTCGGCTAGGGCGATAGTCATAGCCGTCAATGGGCTCTTAAGATTTAGGTTGCGTAATTCCGGCAGATTATTGAGCGCCTGTGAAATATTGCGCGCCCTAACATGTGGTAGCGACTTTGCGATGAGGTCAATCTCAACAAAAGAGAGCCCCAGCGCTGCGCCAGTATCACGAATGGCATGGCGGGCGCGATATGTATCCACCATCGCCACTGTGGCGCAACGTGAGGTGTTGCCAGGTTTGTCCCAATTGAAATCGCCATAACGTTTGAAAACCAAATCGTAAATTTCTAAGCGACGCGCTGACTCAACATCAATATCAATGTCAGGTAGCGCCCTACGAAGTGGTGAACAAAATCTCTCCATCAATAAGCCGTGTTTTAACGGGTCTACACCAGAAATACCTAACAAGTGACAGATAAGCGAACCAGCACCGCTTCCTCGCGCTGCTACTCGAATGCCACGATCACGAGCCATATCAGTGATATCTGCCACCGTTAAGAAATAAGATTCGTACCCCAGAGTTGCAACTGTTGCTAACTCGTCATCTAAGCGTTGCCGGGCCTGCGAAATTGTGGCGCTATTGTTGTATCGCCAATTCAGCCCCGCTTCAGAACGGCTACGCAGCAAAGATCTCATCTGCAAGGATGAGTCAGCCCCCACAACATGTGCCTCTGGCAAGTGAATCCCACCTAAACCAATATCACGTGTCGGTGAAAGTATCGCGCGTTCAGCCCATTCTTGCGTCGTGGTCAATAATTCACGTGGAGTCCGTTCTCCCGCGGCGCGCGTTATCTCTTTAGCAATTATTAGCATTTCATCACTTGATTTAAGAAAGGCCTCAGCATTTTTCCGTTCTACATGGCGAATATGTAGCGGCACTAACTGGCGAGCAGAATCCAAAATATCGGCTACTGGGCCATCATCGCGTTCACGCATTCTTACTGCGTTGCTAACAACAGCGGCAATCTTATGATCGCGCGCAAAAATAAGGCAGCGGGCAGCATGTGCTGTCGATCTAGGGCCATCTCCGGCAATCAGATGTGATACACATTCAATAGCATGGCCGGCAAATAATTCGCGTGTTCTATTAAAAAGATCATGAGCTAAATCTGGGCGACGCGCTCCAATGGCAACACCGATAGGAGATTCAGGGCCATGTAAAACTAAAAGATTACGACTGTATTCGCTAAAGCGTTGCAGAAATTCCAAAGTAAGAATAGGGGCGGTGCTTCTCTCCAAAAGATCACTATCGGATTTAGAGTCGGATTTACCTGACTTATAAGTATGAAGTGAGGTAAGCAGGCGGCAGAGCGAGCGCCACCCTCCATCGCTATGGGCGAGCAGAGTTATACGTGGCAAATTTCGCTTATTTCCTGTTATGCGCGTTGATTGAAGTGTTGATAGAGGCGATCCATCTAAATCAATGGCGCAATCAATTCCCATGATTGGCGCAACTCCATACTCAACACAACTTTGTGCAAATCTGATTGCTCCAGCTAAACCATCGCGATCAGTAAGCGCTAAGGCGGTCATTTCATACTCGCTAGCACGCGCCACTAAGTCGTGTGGCGAAGTTGTGCCATATTTAAATGAGTAGGAACTACACATGCGTAAATGCGTGAATGTCATTTTACAAATATCTAGATATATTCAAAGTACTGTGATGCGCCAGGCGCCCGTGACTTCATCGCGTTCAATTTCAAAGGTCGTCAACGCGCCGATCGGTGCCGCCTCAACCCGCCAGAGCGCACGGGCTCCATCATCTGGCCGGTAAATGCCATCGCTAATGCGATTCCACCAGCCTCCGGCTTCACACCAGCGCGATAAGACTGCATGGATGCGAAAACGTCGGCCCCGAAAAGTGAACTCCACTGGGGTCGAACCATCGGCTAGAACTTCATGTGGCTCAACTTGGTTGACCTGACCGCGCTTTATGGCAGCCTTATCGCCTGGCGGCACCATTTCTGAGGCCTTCGTCGCTGGCTTGTGTGTTTCGAACATATGTTCGAAAAATAGCCCCCACGGCTGACAAGGGCAAGTCCTCCTAAGGAAGGGGTCAACTCCCCGATCAGGGCGCGGATTAGACGCTCAATTTCGTCGCGAATGGGGCGAATAGCCTCCACCCCCTGACCCGCAGGGTCGGCCAGAGGCCAATCTAGGTAGCGCTTGCCTGGAAAATAGGGGCAGGCATCCCCACAGCCCATAGTGATCACGACATCGCTGGCTTGAACCGCCTCAACGGTTAAAACCTTCGGTACCTGCCCCAAGAGGTCGATCCCTTTCTCTTTCATCGCCACAACAACAGCTGGATTCACACTATCGGCAGGTTCTGTGCCGGCAGAGAGAACATCAATGGCGCCATTG
>JANXME010000153.1 GCA_025354785.1 Actinomycetes bacterium
TAAGTTTCCGGGAGAACTCAGCGACTTATTTGTCACAAATATGCTTACTAGGAGAACATTCTTCATCTAGCGCCCTAGGCCCGCCACACGGACTCAATGGTCTGGAGGGTGGGAAATCGATAATCCTCTGTGTCTATATTATTCCAGGCGCTCCAATTGGATGGGAGCCACGTTTTTCCACCATTAGTGGCGCACAATTTTGCACCCCACCAAGAAAGTGAACTATTGGCACCAATCATCGAATCACTCGCTGCCATGGTCGCGAGCGTCTCCCACGCGTTTAAGTGATTCGCATCCAAAACTAAATTTGGTTTGATCTTATTAATTAGTTCGGGGATATGGCCCGCGTTTTCTGTAAGCACGATTAAATAATCTGCGCCCAATTTGTCCAGATTCTCTAGGAAAAAACTTTCTTCCAAATTTCCAATGAAACTTGGATCCGTCGCACTCTGTGCCGTGTACGCACCAGTTCTAATATGTAGCACGGAATACTCACTGGGTATTATCTTTCCCGCAATTAATCGATCGGCAATCTTCGCCGCATAAGGCAATATTTCCGTCATCAGAGCCCCGTTGGAGGCATCTACGTATCCATTCTTTTGAAAATACCCAGAAATCACTCGCGCATTCTGGGGTGCCTTCGCAACCTGCTTCACGTCCGCTCGCGGATCTTCTTGGTAGTAGCCAAATAACGATTCAGAGACACCTTTGAAAGTATTCTTGCTCCAAACCCACTCTGCTATATGGCAAAGATATTCTCTTGCGGGCGAGAACTGACCAGCGTCCAATACATGTGGGCAAAGCCCAAATATATCCTGAAGTTCCAAATGCATAATCTTGTCGTGGTGGCCGTAGTGAAACCGCACGGGGTAAAAAGGCTTGATTGGGGAAATGGAATGCGCGTAGGCCCACTGAAACAATTGATTCCCGAGTCCACCTTTAATAACCACATTTGGTGCCACAGTTGGAGTTTACCCCAATGGTCCTGCTAGAAAATCCACTCTTTCCTCACGAATAGCTCTATCCGCGATACAACACATCTTCCACTTGAGCAACGTGCACTTGATTCAATAACGCTTGCCCAAAGTTAGGAAGAAGTGGTTTCTCATGGCCGCGAAGATATCCGGCCAAATCTCCAAAAAGGTTCCTGACTGCAAACTGTCTCATATCTAACTCGTAAGCGCGTAAGCCTTTTTCCAATTCAACGAGTCCCAACTCATCACGGCATCTCAACATCTTCCCCTCTTCCTTTGACCAGCATTCGAAGTGCAAATCTTTGAGTCCGAAGGGGGTTCTATGGGTAACTTGTATTCTTCCTGCATCGCCCTCAATCTCTATTCGGTGCCCTAGAGGATTTGGCACATTTCGCGAAACGCGACAATCAAAACGAGCGGATCCAAATTCACCCGAAAAATAAATCTCTTGAATATCGGATTTAGAAGCCTTGCTTTCAAATTTATGCAGCCCCGAGCAATCTTCGTCAACTGCGCAACAAAAATTAGAAGGATCTATAACCGACAAATAATCAAAGATGTGGCTGGCGAAATCTCGCAGAACCCCACCACCGCGTACGCGATCGTTTCTCCACGAGTATGCCGGCGTCTTTAATGCTCCAGCAGTCTCCCATTGGACTGCCACCCGACGAATATGTCCCAGACCTCCGGAAGCGCATTTTTTTGTGAGCCAGCGAATGGCAGGATCGTACCTAAATTGATATCCCACGGTTGCGTGGCCGCCAGT
>JANXME010000188.1 GCA_025354785.1 Actinomycetes bacterium
GGCCGTGCGCTACGCAAGAAGTTTGAATCCGCATGACATTTCAGCGGTCCACTTTGTAATTGATGATAAACGGGCAGAAGAGATTAGAAGGTCTTGGGCGGCAACGCCGGCGTTAGATGATGTCATGTTGGAACTCATTGATTGTCCAGATCGCCGATTGGCCAACGCAGCCATGGATTATGCGATTCGCGCGACCGCATCCCCAGATGTAGAAGTAACGCTTCTTTTACCTCGCCGCTCATACACCCCAGTGCTTGGCAAATTGCTGCACGATCAAACCGCTGAAGAGATTGCTCGTCCAATTTCGCAATTGCCCCGAGTCGTTGCCACCATCGTTCCTTTTGATGTTGCCAAAATTATCGCAGGCAAAGAAGTTACCGTTCATGAAAAGCATGTTGATGTGGCAGCTAAGCCAATCATTGAAAAGCCAAAAATAGAGGCGGCCAGCGTTGTATCCTTTAAGAACACCGAACCCGTTAGCCACTACGCCGAAAACATTACGCCGATCGGAAAGATCTCATGGCGCAATCGCGCCCAAGTTGAGGGGCAGGTAACTTCCATTCGCACCGCCCCACAAGGATCTCCCCCTATGTTGGAGGTCGAAGTCTGGGATGAAACTGGCGGAGTTACATTGCAATTCTTGGGGCGCCGCGAAATCGCCGGTCTTGATGTGGGCTCTCACTTGCGGGCCGAAGGAATGGTGGGCGAATCAGAAGGCTCATTAACGATTCTTAATCCATCTTATGAAATAACTATTTAAATATTGGCGGTGGCGGTGGGATTTGAACCCACGGTTGAGTTACCCCAACACACGCTTTCGAGGCGTGCTCCTTTGGCCGCTCGGACACGCCACCAGGAGTGAGAATAGCGCACCCACATCGCCCACTCGGACTGAGCGCTAATTTGCCTTTCGTTGATCTTCAAAAAAATCGGTTAACAGCTGGGCGCACTCCGCCGCTAATACGCCTGTTCGGACCTCGACTTTGTTTAACGCGCGTGGATCTCGAACGATATCCCAGACTGATCCCACCGCCCCGGCTTTCTCATCCCATGCGCCGAAGACCAAAGTTGAGATGCGAGATTGCAAAATCGCGCCAGCGCACATCGCACAAGGCTCCAAAGTAACAACTAACGTGTGACCATCCAGGTGCCAAAAACCCAGTGATGAAGCAGCGGAACGGATCGCCACAATTTCAGCATGGTCTGTCGGGTCTTGATTCAACTCTCTTTCGTTGCCACCTGTAGCGACCAGTTCGCCAAGCGAATTTAGAATCACCGCGCCAACAGGTACATCGCCACTCCTACTCGCCGAGGTTTTCGCGACGTCAATCGCGAGCGCCATGGCCTTACCAATATTCATAAGTGAAGGTTACAGCGAAGAGAATGCTAAATATTAACAAGTTGGCGGAATTCTTCGCCAAAGCCAAGGCGAGTAGCGATGGCGTCGAGTTGTTCGTCTGGAAATAATTCCCCATCATCACATAGGGCCGAAATCTCCATGTGATTCATTCCAAGATCGGCCAAAATATCTAAATGTCCAGTCGGCATCGGTTCGTCATCTTCTTCCGGGAATGGCAAATCGGCTAACTCTATAAAATCTGCCGCAACCTCATAATCAATTGCGCAAGTCGCATCGCTTAGAAACATACCTATGTGAGCGCCTAAAACCCTGATTACGATAAAAAACTCTTCATCAATTGCAATAAGCGCTAGCGCTCCACCATTGGTGCGTTGTCCTTTCAATCGATCAATTATCTGTGCGAGATCGTATGCGTTTGGAAGTGGCGCCAAGGTCCAGCAACCATCCTCATGCCAAGCGGCAATGGCGATATCAACATCGTCGCTCATCTCTCGCCCCCCTCACCCACGCCATAAAAATAGCCGCGCAAACGCAACGCTTTCTATGTCGCATAGTGACACTTCTTTGTAAGGAAAGAAAGACCTGTAGGGTAGGTGACATGAAAGTTCATGTTGCAGATCACCCACTAATTTCGCACAAATTGACGGTTTTACGCGACGAAAAGACCGACTCTCCCACTTTTCGTCACCTCGTTGAAGAATTAGTGACGTTACTCGCATACGAGGCGACTAGAGACGTTCGAACCAGGAGCGTCACAATCAATACTCCAGTTACGCAAACTCAAGGTCTGAAAATGGCGGACCCGCGCCCCGTGGTGGTACCCATACTTCGCGCCGGCCTTGGAATGCTCGAAGGGATGTCGCGCTTGATTCCTACCGCTCAGGTTGGATTTCTTGGAATGGTCCGTGATGAGAAAACTCTCCAAGCTACGACCTACGCGAATCGGCTACCCGAAGACTTGTCTGGACGCCAATGTTTTGTTCTAGATCCAATGCTGGCAACGGGTGGCACGCTAGCAATGGCAATTCATTATTTAATCAATCTAGGTGCGACGGACATCACAGCTCTTTGCATTTTGGCCGCACCTGAAGGAATTACTTTCATCGAGCGAGAATTTGAATACTCATCAGTACCCATAACAATTGTGCTTGGAGCACTAGATACAAAATTGAATGAGCATGGATATATCGTGCCCGGTCTTGGTGACGCGGGCGACCGACTATACGGAGTTGTATAAAATGGCATCAACTAGCCCCGGCTATGGAATAACGATTCGCGTTGAGGGGGCTCCTTCTGCGCAACCTGTTGCCGAAGCCACCGCAGCTATTACGCGGGCTGGCGCGACGATTACTGCTTTGGATGTTGTGGAATCGCTGCTAGAACGCGTAGTGGTCGACGTCACGTGTGACACCATCAACGCCGCTCATGCTGAAGAGATAACGAAAGCGATTAGTGCACACGCAGGTCTTACAGTGCGCAAAGTTAGCGACCGGACATTCTTACTGCACCTGGGCGGAAAACTTGAGGTCCAGTCAAAAGTTCCTTTGAAGACTCGAGACGATCTTTCCCGCGCATACACGCCCGGCGTTGCACGAATTTGCCAAGCAATCGTTGATGATCCATCCGATGCGCGCCGACTAACTATCAAACGAAATACCGTTGCTGTGGTTACCGATGGTTCCGCGGTTCTTGGGCTAGGAAATATTGGACCAGCTGCTGCTCTGCCCGTGATGGAGGGCAAGGCGGCCCTCTTCAAAAGATTTGCGGATGTGGATGCTTGGCCCGTCTGTCTAGATACGCAAGATGTGGATGAAATTGTAAGAACTGTCCAATTGATCGCACCCGTTTACGGCGGAATAAATCTGGAAGATATATCCGCTCCACGTTGCTTTGAAGTTGAGCGTCGATTGCGCGAATTATTGGATATACCGGTTTTTCATGACGACCAGCACGGTACCGCGATCGTCGTACTGGCAGCGCTACGGAACTCTTTGAAATTAGTCAAAAAAGATATAGGCGCATGCAAAATAATTATGAGCGGAGCTGGAGCAGCTGGGACCGCCATCGCGCGATTATTGACGATTAGCGGGGCTAAAAACATCATCGCTTTTGATACAAGGGGCGCTATTCACTCAGGCACAAAAACGGAAGACCCTATGCGCCAGTGGTTTATAGATAACTGCAACCCAAATAACTTTTCTGGAACGCTATCGGAGGGAATGGTGGGAGCCGATATTTTTATCGGAGTAAGTGCGGCCAACATCCTCAAGGAGTCAGATGTCGCCGATATGTCCTCCAGCGCCATCGTTTTTGCTTTAGCCAATCCTGATCCTGAGATTGATCCTTATATCGCCAGAAAATACGCCACGGTGGTTGCAACCGGGCGCAGCGACCAACCCAATCAAATCAACAATGTTTTAGCCTTTCCTGGAATATTTCGTGGTCTGCTCGACGCAAATGCTCATAAAATCACTGATGAACTCTTGGTTGCTACGGCGGAAGCAATTGCCGGTTGTGTTTCGCCGGAGCAACTCAATGCATCCTTTATTGTCCCGAGTGTTTTTGATCCCAATGTAGTTAAGGCGGTCGCTGCAGCTGTAAAGAAGAGCGTGTGATTGAATTTGCCGCTTCTTTTGGCGCCCAATATTCGCAATTAACTCCGTTTTTAATCTACTTTCTAACCGCTCTAATAATTTTTGCCGAGACTGGTCTTCTGTTGGGATTTTTCTTACCCGGGGATTCCGTACTATTTAGCGCTGGACTAATAACTGCTAGTCGACATGGCTCAAATATTGTGATTCTTGTTGTCGTAGTATTTCTGGCCGCTTTTCTCGGTGATCAAGTTGGTTATGTATTGGGCCGCACGTTGGGCAGGCCATACCTGGATAAACGTACATCGCCCCTAATACAAAAAACAATCCAAAAATCAGAGCATTTTTACTCCCACACTGGATGGTGGGCAGTAGTCGCCGCTCGCTTTTTCCCCTGGGTACGCACTTTCATCCCGCCAGTTGCGGGAGTTGCTAGGATGAATTACTACAAATTCCTCTCCGCAAATGCGATAGGGGCCCTAATCTGGGGAGTTGGAATTACGACTGCGGGTTTTTATTCAGCCCGCTTCCCTTGGGTGAAAAGCTCTTCTTACGCAATCGCCGCGTTTTTTATTTCAGCGTCGTTAATATCTGCGAGTTGGAATTATTGGCGATCTAGACGCGCTCGACTGGATCCGCCTACCAACACTCCTGCATAAGTCATAACAATTCCCGCCACTAAATACCAACTTACATTTACTCCTTCGGTTGGAATAAGAATGTCGATTATCAAAGCCCCTACCAGCTGACCTCCTACAGAGAAGAGCGTAAAGGCCAGCACTCCTATGTGTTGCACCACCGTTGAGGTGAAAGCGATATAGAAGACTCCAATAGTTCCACCGGCGAACATCCACC
>JANXME010000225.1 GCA_025354785.1 Actinomycetes bacterium
GGACAAAGTATCGGCGATATCACCGAGTCATCACTCAAGGATCGTCGCATTCTTGGCGAAGAAGGTTTCATTTCAGTTGTAGTGGTTATCGATTCGCAAAGCGGCAAAATTGTGGCCGGACCAGATATTCATGCCCGCGGGTTCGCCGAAGATCAAGCGCTCTTCGACGAAGTGAAGGATCGCATTGAGAAGGCGCTGGCGATCGCAGTTGCAGATGGAATAAATGGCACTCATCAACTTTCCCAAATAGTGCGAAAGACTGTGGGCGGATGGGTCGGCGGCGAACATCGTCGACGGCCGATGATTATCCCACTCGTTATTGAGGTTTAGCGCTTCTGTACGGCGCGCCTATGCCTTTTGATTTTGTTAAGGAATTACGCTCGTCCATGTGGCCACAAAGAGGAAGAGCGCGCGCAAAAATTCTACCTTCGGCGCAAAAGTTGCGCGCGCCCTTAGAGGTCTCTGGAAGTTATTAGCCAAGACCATCGGGACCTCGGTGCGTTTTTTGGCCAGAGGTGCTCGCGATCTTGATCCAGTTCACCAACGAGATGGGGTCGCATTTCTCTTTTTGATTTTTGCGTTGATCGCCGCCGCCGGGACCTGGTTTCATTCCGAAAACTTAGTTAGCCGCGCACTTTATAATTTTTTCTACGGCGGGTTCGGCAGAATTGGATTCTTCACGCCGCTTGTTTTACTTTACTTCGCGCTGCGACTTTTTAGAGTCCCAGATGAGAAGGCGGCTACTGGTCGCATAACTGTTGGAATATTGGCTCTTCTGCTTAGTACAACTGGAATTGCGCACATGCTCAACGGCTCGACTGGAACTAGTGCAGAGGCGATGCACCATGGGGGAGGCTGGATCGGTTACGCCGTTTCTCACCCCTTAATTGCTTTAATAACTTCAGTTCTGGCATATCCAGTTCTAGTTACTGTTTTTGTTTTTGGAGTTCTAGTAATAACGGCCACCCCGGTTTCGGTCGTATTTGTAAAGTTGAAGTCCACCTTTATTTGGGTTTATTCCAAAATATGGGGCAAGGTTAAGGCTAAGGTTGCCGAGTTCGAGATCTCTGAATCGCCGCCCTTTGAGACCCCATTAGTCTCCGATTGGCAGACTCATATGCAGGATTCAGAAGATGAAGCCTTGGACGAGGATAGTTTTGACGAAGAGTTCACAGTTCCGGTGCCCGGGGAAGCAGTTTTGCCCCATGAAATAGAGAAATCAGTAACGCCCAGACGTCCAGTTCAGCTCCTCTTAACTAGTGACACAAAATACGAACTTCCATCTTCAGATTCGCTCCGGTCGGCCCCTCCCGCAAAGTTAAAGAGCAAGGCCAATGATTCGGTTGTCGCTGCTCTGACCGAGGTCTTTTTGCAGTTTGAAATTGATGCCACGGTAACTGGTTTTATGCGCG
The DNA here is from genome assembly GCA_025354785.1 of Actinomycetes bacterium. GTDB lineage: Bacteria > Actinomycetota > Actinomycetes > Nanopelagicales > Nanopelagicaceae > QYPT01. Next base: position 1,413 of record JANXME010000225.1, read on the forward strand.
GACCAACTGTTACGCGTTACGAGGTGGAGCTTGGAAACGCAGTAAAAGTAGAGCGAATTACCGCTTTGGCCAAGAATATTTCATATGCCGTGGCTAGCGCTGAAGTTCGGATACTTTCGCCGATCCCTGGCAAATCTGCAGTTGGAATTGAGATTCCAAATTCCGATCGCGAAATTGTCGCCCTTGGAGATGTTTTGCGATCAACGGTGGCCGGACAAGATTTACATCCAATGCTCGTTGCGCTGGGCAAAGATGTGGAAGGTAATTTCGTCTGTGCAAATTTGGCGAAGATGCCTCATTTATTGGTAGCCGGCGCTACTGGCGCGGGTAAATCATCAATGATCAACGCCATGATTGTTTCGATATTGATGCGATCTACCCCTGATGAAGTTCGATTAATTTTAATCGACCCCAAGCGCGTGGAGTTGACTGCCTACGAAGGCGTGCCGCACTTAATAACTCCAATCATCACCAGCCCAAAAAAGGCAGCGGATGCTCTGCAGTGGGTGGTTAGAGAGATGGACCTGCGTTATGAAGATCTCTCCACTTTCGGTTATAGGCATATTGATGATTTCA
>JANXME010000276.1 GCA_025354785.1 Actinomycetes bacterium
TTCCTCCGTTAGTTGTAGGGCTGTTCGATTGAAATGCAGCGGGGATAAAAGTTGTGCAGACTCCGTCGCCATGAGCGATCGTGGCCAACCGTTGAACATGTGTACCTAAAAGTCTGGAAAAAGCTTCCGTTTCGGCCTCGCAAAGTTGTGGAAATGCCGCAGCCACATGTGCCACGGGGCAGTGATGTTGGCAAAGTTCTTCCCCTTGGGATTTGGATGTGAGACTGGCTGCGTAACCCTCTGATGAAAGAAATTGCGCCAAGGCCTGACTTTTTTTGTTGGAGTCCGACGCGCCTTCCAAAAGTGGTCGTAAGTTCTTCTCAATTTCGAAGGCGCGGGCCTGCGCAAATTCAGTGAGGGCCCCATTCCCCATATTCGCGGCCAGAAATTTAAGCGCCGAGACAGCTAGATCGTCATAAGTATGTTCAAACTTTTCTCGACCTTTATCTGTCATAACAAAGACTTTGGAAGGCCGGCCACGGCCTCGGGTTGGAGCCACGCGTGGTTCGCGCGCCTCCAGAACGCCATCAGCCACCAAGCTGTCTAAGTGTCGTCGGATTCCAGCGGGGGTAAAACCCAGCCGCGCCGCCAGGTGAGTTGCGCTGGTGGGTCCGTTCTCTAAAATTGAACGCGCCACACGATCCCGGGTCCGTAGATCATCCTGGGGTTCAACCAGAGCGCTTCTTTTCACAACAGAAGTGTGTCGTAATTCCCATCAATTTGCCAATTGAGTGCTCAATTTCTAAGTGGCGCCCGCCACAAGCGCTTCTGCTAAGTATTGCGGGTGTAAGACCTAGGCTTGCCCGCATGGACTCTCGGTTCGCCGTGCGAATGCGTGGCGCCTTGCCTGCCATCTTGGGGTTTCTGCTCTTTCTCCAATCGACCCTGGTGGTGACGGGTGGAGCCGTCCGCTTAACGGGCTCGGGGCTAGGTTGCCCAACATGGCCACGCTGTACCACAGACTCCTACACCCCAGTGCCACACCAAGCGCAAGGCCAACTCCATGCCTGGATCGAATTCGGAAATCGTTTGCTCACCTTTGCGTTGATACTGGTATCCGTTACGGCGTTGGTTGCGGTTGTAAAAGCCAAGCGCAAAGACTTACGCGCCCTAGCCATTGGACAGTTACTAGGAATTTTCGCACAAATCCCTCTTGGTGGAATCACAGTATTAACCCATCTCAACCCAATTCCAGTAGCAGGCCATTTTCTCCTTTCGATAATTTTAATTGCGGCGGCCACGACCTTATTTACCCGGCGACACCTTTCCGCCCCTTCACAGGAAGTTATCTCGAGACCCATGCAAATTTTAGGCCGCATCCACATTTTCTTAGTTGCGATAGTTATCGTGGTCGGAACTTTAGTGACAGGTAGTGGACCAAATGCCGGCGATGCCTCCGCGCCCCGCTTCCACTTTCATTTTGACACGATTGCCTGGATACATGCCTGGCTAGCTATTGCCCTTGTAACAATTTCACTTGCTCTATATTTCAAAGCGAATTCAAATGCACCGATAAGAAGGGCGATTCTTATTTTCACATTTGCTCTGATCGCACAAGGCGCCATTGGATTTATTCAGTACTACAGAGGGTTGCCGCAATTGATTGTTGGGGCGCATCTGTTAGGGGTAGTAATAGTATGGATCAGCGCATGGCGACTGCATTTAGCGACATCCTTTAGCGAGTTATCTAGCGATCATGGAGAGATATTGAAATGACGACCAACTCGCGTGAATGGTCTGAACTTGACGATCGAGCTGTGGCCTATGCGCGTGCGTTGGCGATGGATGCGGTACAGAAAACTGGTAACGGCCATCCTGGTACCGCCATGTCACTTGCGCCAGTTGCCTATTTGCTATTTCAATACCATCTAATCCACGATCCCGCAGATCCAAAATGGTTAGCCCGTGATCGCTTCATTCTCTCTTGCGGCCACTCCTCCATGACGCTCTACACGCAGCTATTTTTTAGTGGCTATGGGTTGGAGATGAAAGACCTAAAGGAGTTTCGCACTTGGGGATCGTTGACCCCGGGCCATCCAGAATATGGTCATACCGCAGGAGTGGAAACGACAACTGGCCCTCTTGGTCAAGGTGTAGCCAACGGCGTCGGAATGGCTATGGCTGCGCGATACGAGCGTGGGCTTCTGGATCCAGAAGCCAAGATCGGCGAGAGCCTCTTTGATCACAGGATTTGGGTGATCTGCTCCGATGGAGATTTGCAGGAAGGTGTCAGCGCCGAGGCTTCATCTCTTGCTGGAACTCAAGAATTGGGGTTTTTGAATGTTATCTATGATGACAATCGAATCTCCATTGAAGGTGATACTCATGTTGCATTTACTGAAGATGTTTCTGCGCGTTACCGAGCATACGGGTGGCAGGTTATCGAGGTTGCGGCTCTTCCTGAT
>JANXME010000286.1 GCA_025354785.1 Actinomycetes bacterium
TGCTAGCCCTGGGGTCATAAAAAGGACCAGCGCTCCGCTGGCCAGGACCCACGCAGTATCTCCGCTATTGATCATTGATTTCTCCGTTCAGAGCGCGAATTGCTAAAGAAAGAAAGGTTAGTGCCCGGCGTCGTAGCGAACATAGGAATCTTTAATTTCTTGCTCGGCTTCTTCGCGTCCCACCCACATGGCACCTTCGACGCTTTTGCCTGGTTCTAGATCTTTGTAGACCTCAAAGAAATGTTTGATTTCCAGGCGGTCAAATTCGGGCACATCGGTTATTTCTCGAAGGTGATCTTTGCGAACATCTCCCGCGGGCACACAGAGCAACTTGTCATCGCCACCGGCTTCATCGCGCATGCGAAACATTCCAATTACGCGACATTTGACCACGCATCCAGGAAAAGTTGGCTCATCCAGCATCACAAGTGCATCAATTGGATCTCCGTCTAGCCCCAGGGTGTCATCTACAAATCCGTAATCCCAGGGATAGCGGGTGGAGGTAAAGAGCATTCGATCAAGGCGGATCTTGCCAGACTCGTGATCGACTTCGTACTTATTCCGACTACCCGCCGGAATCTCTACGATCACATCAAAGGTCATCTGAGGCATTCATGACTCCTTAGAAAATGTGCAGGCAGACAATAAGGTCCACAGAACTTCTTGGGGTGAACGACGGGGCTCGAACCCGCGACATCTCGGACCACAACCGAGTGCTCTACCAGCTGAGCTACGCCCACCATGAAGTGCTAATACTAACCGCTAAATTTCTTGGAGACTTCCTTTAAAACATCCACTTGCGGGCCTGGGGCTGGGGTAAATATCGTTTCGCGGTAATACCGCAACTCGTTAATTGAGTCCAGGATATCTCCAAGCGCGCGGTGGTTGCCGCTTTTGGTAGGGGAGTTGAAGTAAACGCGCGGGTGCCAGCGCCGTGCTAATTCCTTTATCGACGAGACATCCACGGTTCGATAGTGGAGGAATTCATTGAGAGCGGGCATGTCGCGGGCGATAAAACTGCGGTCCACGCTGACCGAATTTCCCGCTAAGGGAGATTTTCCCGGAGCCACCCCGACGGTCACAAGGTAGGCCAAAATCGCTTCCTCGGCCTGTGAGGTCGAAATCCCAAGGGGAATCTGGGTGATCAATCCGGAATTGGTATGCATGGCCGTGACATATTCATTCATTCCGGCGATCTGGTCGTCATCGGCACGTATGACCAGATCGATGCCTTCGCCTAAAACATTGAGTTCAGAATCGGTGGCTAGCACTGCGATCTCGACCAGAACGTCGTTTTCCAGGCTTAAACCCGTCATTTCACAATCGATCCAAATTAGCGGAGGGTTGTCGTTTGCCACGGCGCTACTTTAGCCTCCACTCGCCCTGACTAGGTCTAAAAGGGAGGATGGGATTTCACCGCTCGTTCACCTTCTCGTAACCAAAGAATCTCCAAAATTAGCATCAGAGGCAAGAAGATTGCCGTGTGAGCCAAACGATCGTGCCTGTGCAAACTGAGCCCGCAAGGCGTGAATTAACCACGGAACCGAGATTTTCTGACAAGGTTTTTCGGGCGATTGTCACAGGTGGCGGACTATCTTCACTTCTAATTTTAGGGCTCATTTTTGCGTTCTTGGCTTACCAAGGATTCTCAGTCTTGCGCTCGCAGGGGTTTCATTTCGTAACTGGAAGCACATGGCAGATCGTGCAAGACGATGCAGGCAATATTGACCTTTCGCAATCCAAATTCGGAATTGCTGCGATGTTAATTGGAACGATTCTCTGCGCGCTAATTGCGGTAGTAATTGCGGTGCCAATTTCTGTTCTCTCCGCACTCTTCCTCACGTTTTACGCGCCACCTTTTGTGAAGCGCATGATGGTCGCTGTAGTCGATCTAATGGCTGCATTTCCTTCCATTCTTTTTGGACTCTGGGGCTTCTTTATCTTGATGCCTAGCGTGGAATATTGGGCAAAGTTGATTCATAAGTATTTTGGTTTCGTGCCGATTTTTAAATTGGAAGCGCCAGTAGTTACGCGCTCGCCGTTTGTTGCAGGCGTGGTGCTAGCGGTAATGATTATTCCGATTATCACTTCCATTTCGCGTGAGATTTTTTCCCAAACTCCTCTGGATCGTGTGCAGGCAGCTTATGCTCTGGGTGCTACTCGCTGGTCCATGATTCGCGCAGTTGCACTTCCTTATGGGCGAAGCGGAGTAGTTGGTGGTGCGATGCTGGGGCTAGGTCGGGCGATGGGAGAAACCGTTGCGGTATATACGGTTTTAAACATTGTCTATCAGATCAATTGGCAAATTTTGTTGGGCGCTGGCGGCAACGTCGCCTCAATGATCTTGCTGAAATTTGGCGAGGCCGGGCCGCAAGAGATAAAGGCGCTTATGGCGGCGGGTCTAGTTCTATTTTTGCTGACTTTGGTAGTCAATTCGCTGGCTGATTTTGTGGTTAAGCGCTCGGGAGGCAAAGGGCGATGACATTGGATTCCAAGATCGCCGTGCGTTCCCAGAAACCGTGGGCTTCTTCGCCAAAGCAAAGAGTTGCATCGGCTTTAGTTATCGTGGTTGCGGTTATCTCGACCTATCTACTCGTCGCGATCACCCCGCTAAAAGGCAAACTCGCATATTTTGGTCTCTTCTTTTTAATCTTCATTCTTTTGGATTTTCTCTACCACTTGCGACTATTTGGTTTTCCAAGTGGTAAAGATGCAATTGCCCGGGGGGTTGTCGCTCTGGGGGTAACGCTGGCAACAATGCCCGTTGTAAGTATTTTGATTACGGTTTTCAATCGTGGTCGCCGCGGACTTCATTGGGGTCTATTCACGCATGACATGAAGCTAAATAGCGTCAATGATCCAATCTCTCAAGGGGGATTGTTACATGCGCTAACTGGCACATTTACTTTGGTGGCAATTGCCTTGATCATTAGTTTGCCGATTGGAATCTTGACAGCGCTTTACTTAACCGAAATTCGAGGACGTTTTGCCGGTCCCATAAAATTCTTGGTGCAGGCAATGAGCGGTGTGCCCTCCATCGTGGCGGGGTTATTCATTCTTGCAGCCATTGTCTATCCGATAACTAAATCGTATTCGGGCTTCATGGGCTCTCTGGCTCTCACGATTTTGATGATTCCAACTATCGCCCGCACTGCTGAAGAAGTTCTCCTATTAATTCCCATCGAACTTCGCGAAGCCGGAATTGCTTTAGGTGGCACTCAATGGCGCACCGTGGGAATGGTCGTATTGCCTGCAGCCCGCAGCGGTCTGGTAACTGCCGTCATTTTGGGAATCGCGCGAGTTGCGGGAGAGACCGCGCCAATAATTCTGCTGACTGGCGGCGGGGATGGCGTCAATGGGAATCCATTTAGTGGCCCAATGGGTTCGCTGCCTTTTTATATTTGGAAGTCATTTTCCGTCGGAACCGAAGAGTCCGTAACGCGGGCTTGGGCGGGAATCTTTGTGCTTTTGGTAATCGTGATGATCCTCTTCATTAGTGCGCGTTTATTGAGTGAAAGAAGGAGAGGCAATTGAGCCAATCTCAGGAGAATGGAAGAAACTCTATGGAAAGTGCAACTTTGACTTCGTCGCTTTCGTCGGTGGCCCAAAGTGCAGGTGCAAATCGCGCACCGATGGCACAGCCAATGGGAACCGGGCTGGAGGCGCGAAATGTGCACGCCTGGTTTGGTGAGAAGCATGTACTTGCCGATATGTCTTTGGATTTCTGGTCTGGAACTGTGACTGCCCTGATTGGCCCATCCGGTTGCGGAAAGTCAACTTTTATTCGCACCCTTAACCGTATGCATGAATTTATTCCGGGGGCGGCAATGGCTGGCCAAGTACTTTTGGATGGTAAAGATATTTACGCCCCAGGCACCGACGTTACAAAAATTCGTCTTAAAGTGGGCATGGTTTTTCAAAAACCAAATCCATTTCCTTCCATGACGATCTCTGAAAATGTTTTGGCCGGGCTAAAATTGGCGCAGTTAAAGGTGGAGAATAAGGAAGAACTTTTGCAAGATTGTTTAGAGCGTGCTGGGCTCTGGAACGAGGTAAAGGATCGCCTGGGCGCCTATGGCGGTTCACTCTCCGGCGGTCAGCAACAACGGCTATGTATTGCGCGCTCCTTGGCGGTACGCCCCGAAGTGCTTTTGATGGATGAACCGTGTTCATCGCTAGATCCGGGCTCTACCCTCAAAATTGAAGAGACGATTTCGCATCTCTCCTCGACGATGACGATAATTATTGTTACCCACAATATGCAACAGGCTGCTCGGGTTTCGGATTACACCGCATTC
>JANXME010000289.1 GCA_025354785.1 Actinomycetes bacterium
CAAATTCTACGCTACCTCACCCCCCTTCTCCACCGCCCCTTTCGCATTGCCTACCAAGGTTGGAGGTCGGGTTTCAAAGATCGCGGCGCAAACTTTGGGGTGGAGTTCTTTGCGCATCTGAGCAAAGGAGCGTGGCGGCCAACCAGCGCTGAAGACCCTACGTAGCAATATTGCCAGAGAATAATCTGGTCCATCGGCCTGGGCGCGATCCAAAGCCCGCTGGGCTAGCGCCCCCTCGCCTTTTTCATAGGAAGACGCGGCTAGAAGTGAAGCCACGGGAGCGACGAATCTGGTGGGTGCAATTCTGACTAAGTAGCGCCACATATGCCAATAAATTTCCTGGGTGGCCTCGGTGTGCGATCCGAGAGCAAAATCTCGAACTTGAATATCAGTTAGAGATCCTATGACTTTGGCGCAAAGATCTTGATCTGCTTGAAAGTTTTTTCCAACGGAGCCGGTAATAAAGAGTGAAACCAAATCAATCACCGCAATCGCGCCCTCCCTCTGCTTTACAGTGATTTTTGCATCGTCTGGATCAATCAGATAGTTAGAGACCACGGAGCGAAAATTTTCATCTTCGGCCAAAGGCAGTGGACCAATGGAGTTAGTAAGATCGTCAGCGCTCGCAAATGGCATCGGGTGGCCGTTGCTTACTTGTTCAACGGCCACTCGAGAGGAAGTAATCTCTGGAAGTTCTCTTCCCTGCGGTGGGCAGCAAATGGGATCCATACATATCGTGGAACGCCATCTCCCATTTGAAATCAGAAGTGATTCATTTAGGGCGATCTCTTCGCGCGCTAAAGCACGCGCAAGTTCGCCCAGCAACACCTCGCCAGAAGTTTCGTCATCTGGCATATATGCCACCAATAATGCGCCATCTGCGCCATCGCGCTTCAGGTGCGCGACAAGAGCATCGCAATCCTGAGGTGAAACGCTCTCCTTGTCGCCTTTGGGATAATCAACTCTCATCGCCATCGCAACTGTGCCAGCTTTGAGAGAAACCAATACAAGTGAATCAGTAGGGTGATACCCGATAAGGAACGGAATTGCAGCAAGTAGATCATGAGGTGAAGTTAAAGTTGTCATAAGGCAGAAGATTTCCTGTTAGCACCAACAATGAGTCGACTTTGAGTGCCAGGCTGTGGAAAGGGGTTATCTGGTTATTACGGTAGGGGCAGATAAAACATCCACAAAAGAAAGAGTCGTTTGCCTAACCTTGCCTGTTATTGTCCGCGAAACTCCATCCGCGCTCCATATTCCTCCCCAAGTTGCAACCAAAGTAACTAGGTAGCGGCCAGGTATGCGATAGATATGGGAAATATCCGTCCGCGGATAATCTGCTCCCGGCAAAGTAGTCAGTAGAACAGCACCATCGCCAAAGCTCCAAAAGAACGCTGGTCGCATCGAGATATCAACAACTTCTCCCACGATTGATATTTTTGTAAAAAATTGAGTGGGCAAGTCGCACCAAAAGATCATCGGGACATTGATAATCGCTTGAACTTTGGGAGCCCGGGCAATTTTCGCGACTGGCAAAAGTTTGACCAGGCGATCACTTAATGATTTGGTGGAAGTAGTATGACGTTTTGGTAGCGGACTTGGAATCTTCTTTGTAGCCTTCTTCGCTATTCGCGGTGCCACGGTCACCTTGCGATTTGCAGGACGAGACGTTTTCGCGGCAATTGGTTTAGGTGGCGCAACTTTGGTGGAACTAGGCAGCGGCCTCGGACGCGAAGTAGTTGCAGGCACCGTTACGGTCTTTTTTGCGCTACCTCCCTTATTCGCCTCAATCACAATCTGCCCATCTTGCGTAAACACTTTTATGCAAGCCCGTTTAACGCAATCGGCTGCCTGTGAACTTTCTATTACTTGCAAGGGTGGCAATGAGAGAATCGAGAAAATTGAGATCAATGTTAAAAGTGCGATTATCAGCGATCTTCGAATAGACATTGCGGCATGCTAAAAGTTCCCGGTCTATCAGATCGGGGCCACCCGCTAAGTTGTGGAAAGTGGGCGATAGGCGGCGTAAAGTGGCGCTATGGCACACCGCGATGGAGATGGTTGGGTGCAGTGTCGATGTGGGAACAAACATTGGGGCCTCTTTGGGGCGGCCGGCCTGCTGTTAATTCGCAAAAAAGCCCTGCTCCTGCAACATCGCTCTGAATGGGTTCACAATGGAGATACTTGGGGAATTCCAGGTGGAGCCCGCGACTCACATGAAAGCGTTCAGGAGGCCGCCATCCGCGAAGCAATTGAAGAGACTGGGATTGAACCAACACTACTCACAATCGTTAACACGCATACCGATGACCACGGCGATTGGCGCTATGACACTGTTTTCGCCCTCGCCGCTGCGGAGCTATTCCCCCATGAAATGAACGCAGAATCTCAAGAATTGCGATGGGTCAATTGGGATGAAATCGATGCGATGCCACTGCACCCTAGCTTTGCCAAATCTTGGCCTATCGTCCATGCCTTATTAGCGCGCGATTTTTCTCTCTAAAGCGCCTTAATACGAATTATCTGATCACACCAAGCGAGCTCACTCTTTGTCATGTGTGCGACTATGACAATAGCTCTTCCGCCACTTGCCAAAGTTTGCAGATGCTGGGCGATTCGCGCCGTGCTTTCCAAATCTTGCGCCGCAAAGGGTTCGTCTAAAAATATATAAGGCGTATCTTGCGCTAGCGCCATTGCGATTCCAACCCGCTGCTGCTCCCCGCCGGAAAGTGAGGTAACTTTGCGTGCTAGCAAACTTTGGATATCCAAAGCGGCGATCGCATCTTCTTCACTGCGCTTATCACCAGAGAAACGGCGCGACATTTCAAGGAGTTCATATACGGTAAAAGCCAATGGAAATCGCTGATGTTGGGCAGATACCGTGCGGATTTTGGCCAGTTCTCGGATCGAATATGTATCTATTAAAGATTTGTTTATGGAGATTGAACCGCCAGCTATCGCTATATCTCCCGAGAGCGCGCCTAACAGTGTGCTCTTCCCAGATCCATTTGGACCCAGAATGGCTACCGTCTTTCCAGGTTCAATATCTAAACTAAAATCGCGAATTACCTTACGCTCTGCTCGAAAAATGCGGATAGATTGCGCGCGAATCATTGCTGACGCCAAACTTCGAGGTTGCGTCGCACCAGGACAATTAAAATAGGCGCCCCAATTACCGCGGTAATTAACCCTATTGGTAATTCGCGCGGCGCCGCCACAGTACGTGCCGATGTATCTGCAAGCAACAAAATAATTGC
>JANXME010000298.1 GCA_025354785.1 Actinomycetes bacterium
CAATGCGCTCTGGGATCTCTTCGCCAAATCTCGCGGGGTCCCACTCTGGAAATTGTTGTCCGAAATGACTCCAGAGCAATTGGTCGATGCCATCGATTTTCGGTATATCACCGATGCCCTCACCCCCGAAGAGGCGTTAGAAATATTAAAGCGGGGCGTATCAAATCGTGCCAAAAACGAAGCGACCTTGCGAGCGCAAGGAGTACCCGCTTACACCACTACCCCTGGTTGGTTGGGGTACAAGGATGAAAAGATGCTCCGGCTCACCCAAGATGCGGTCAACGATGGATTCAAATTAATCAAGTATAAGTGTGGAAAATCTCTGGTAGACGATCGCCGCCGACTATCCAAAATCCGCGAACTCGTCGGTCCAGATTTCAAAATTGCCATTGATGCAAATCAAGTTTGGGATGTTGATACGGCGATCGAGTGGGTCAACGCGCTACAAGAATTTAATCTGCATTGGATCGAAGAGCCAACTCACCCAGACGATGTGCTCGGCCACGCGCGGATTGCCCAAGAGGTTGCACCGATTCGAGTTGCTACCGGTGAACACGCCAGTTCAAGAATTATCTTTAAGCAACTATTGCAAGCCCAGGCCATAAGGGTGATGCAAATCGATGCTACCCGGGCCGCGGGGGTTAATGAGAATATTGCCAACATATTATTGGCAGCCAAATATGGAATCCCCGTATGCCCCCACGCCGGCGGGGTTGGACTTTGCGAAGTGGTGCAACATCTGGCCATGTTCGATGCAGTCGCGGTGAGCGGTCACCATAACCAACGCGTTGTGGAATATGTAGATCATTTGCATGAACACTTTATTGAGCCAACCAATATTGTAAATGGCGCGTATATGCCACCACTTGTACCAGGGGCTGGCGCTCAGATGGTTCCAGAAACCATTGCCGAATTTGAATTTCCGTCTGGCACTTATTGGCAATCCGAAACTGGACTTGCGCATGCGGTGGCGGCGCAAATGAACCGCAGATCTTCAACCGCAGAAACGATCGGAGCGTACTAATGACCACAGAGTTCACTGGGTTAAAGGCAGTAGTCACGGGGGCGGGCTCGGGAATTGGACTAGCCGTAGCGCAAGCGTTGCACAAAGCCGGCGCGCAGGTCTTTGGCTTTGATATCGCCGAGGGTGAAATGGGTGGATCGGCGCAGTGGGTTCATTGCGATGTTGGCAGCGACGAAAGTGTGAAAGCCGCATATGAAGTTGTTGCCAACTCCACCAGCGTTCTAGATATTGTTTCCAATAACGCCGGTGTTGGAGCGGTTGGAACTGTTTGTGACGCCACCACCGAAGAGTGGATGACTTTGCTAAACATCAATGTTGTAGGCATAGGTCGCGTTTCGGCAGCAGCGGCGCCCTTCTTGCGTAAATCTAAATCTGCAGCGATCGTCAATACCTGTTCGATCGCCGCGACTGCTGGAATTCCGATGCGCGCTGTCTATAGCGCAAGTAAAGGCGCAGTGGCATCGCTTACCTTGGCTATGGCCGCCGACTTCATAGGAGATCGCATCAGAGTAAATGCAGTTAACCCCGGCACAGCCGATACTCCTTGGGTTGAGCGCTTACTTGCCAGCGCCAGCGATCCGATTGGCGAGCGCGCGGCCTTGGAGAGTCGCCAACCCTTAGGACGTTTGGTTTCAGCGCCAGAGGTGGCGCGGGCAATTCTTTATCTGGCTAGTCCATTACAGGGCTCAACAACTGGCACTATCCTTCCCGTAGATGGTGGGATGTTTGGCTTGCGCTTACCAAAATGATTTTCCGCAATAGTTTGGAGGCGTGATGGCAAAGTCGGTGGCGCA
>JANXME010000303.1 GCA_025354785.1 Actinomycetes bacterium
CGAATTTTAGGAACGAAGGGTGCGCTGATAATCAACGATCTAGATCCGCAGGAAGCGCTATTGCGTACTGGCGCTATCCCAGTAGGTGGAAAGTGGGCTGTGGCAACAAGTTCAAAGGCCCTCTTGCATCAGGGGGAAAGCGTTCGAGAAATCGTCACCGAAGATGGCAACTACGCCACTTTCTATACATTGGTAAGAGGCGCGTTGAGAAATGAAAATCCTTGGCCAGTCAGTACTGCTGACGCCCAAGCAGTTGCGCGGCTCGTGGACGAAGCGCGTAAAGAATCTATTCGCTGAGTTAATCGACCAAGGCAGATATAGCCGCGCCAATATGCGGGTAATCGAAATTAAATCCTGCGTTTATTAAAGCTTCAGGTTCTACCTTCTTAGAACCGAGCATTTCAATTGAAAATCCGCCAAAGGCCAATTTGAGAGCAATTGCAGGAACGGGGAAAACTGCTGGTCGATGCAGCGCGCGGGCTAGAGCGGCAGTGAATTCTCGGTTAGTGCAAGGATTTGGAGCAGTTAAATTTATCGGGCCAGATATTGGATTTTCTAGCGCAAAAGTAATTGCGCGAATCACATCGTGCAGAGTAATCCACGACCACCATTGCTTTCCGGATCCCAAACGACCACCGACCCCAAATCTAAAGAGTGGAATCATTCTTCCCAGCGCCCCGCCCGTTGGATCAAGGACCAGGCCCGTCCGAAGTTTTACGGTGCGAACATCTCCCGCCAGATCTGCAGCGTTCTCCCACTCGCGACAGACCGTTGCCAGAAAATCATCTCCGCCGCGGTCTTTTTCGTTCACTGCGCGATTTCCGGTCTCTCCATACCAACCCATCGCACTGGCAGAGATGAAGACCTGCGGCTTAACCGTGGCAACAGCTTGGGCGATTGCCGTTGTCCCAAGCAGTCGGGAATTGAGAATCTCTGTCTTATATTTCGTGGTCCAGCGCTTATCTCCGACGCCCGCCCCTGCTAAATGAATCACCGCGTCTACGCCATGTAGGGCTTCCATATCAACGGTGCCCCAGATTGGATCCCAACTTATTTCATCGGGCGCTGCCGCCGGGCGTCGCACAAATCTTTGAACTGTGTGGCCCTCAGACTTTAAATGGCCAACTAGCGTGGTACCGATCAAACCTGAGGCGCCGGTTACAGCAATGCGTTGGGGAGGCAACAAAGTTAGAGACCCAAATCTGATTCGAAGGCGCCACCTTCGAGACGATCCTTCAGCGTGACTAGGAAACGGGCCGCATCTGCGCCATCCACTACTCGGTGATCGTAGGAGAGCGCGAGGAAGACCATGGATCGAATTGCAATCGTCTCTCCGCCGTCTTCACCCTTGACGACCATTGGGCGCCGAACAATGGCACCGAGGCCCAATATTGCAACTTGCGGCTGATTAATAATCGGCGTGTCAAACAGTGCGCCGCGGCTGCCAGTATTGGTAATCGTGAATGTACCACCGCCCAATTCCTCTGGCTTAATTTTACTTTCGCGAGTACGAGCGGCCAGGTCACTGATGCTTCTAGCGATACCTCCCATATTCAAATTACCTGCATCGTGAATTACTGGCACCAATAGTCCACGTTCGGTATCTACCGCTATACCAAGATGTTCGGCAGCATGATACGTAATTAAATCGCCTTCGACAGAGGAGTTTACTACAGGATATTGCTTTAGCGCTTCACAAACTGCAACAGCGAAGAATGGCAGGAAAGAAAGTTTCACACCCTCCCTTTGTTCGAAGTTTGATTTGGATCTATCTCGAAGTTTAGAAATTTTAGTGACGTCAACTTCAATCACCGTTGTTAATTGCGCGCTAACGTGTAGCGATTCCACCATTCGGACCGCGATCACTTTTCGTAGGCGCGACATCTTGACGGTTTGTCCGCGCAATGGAGAGTCAGTAGCCATTGCAGGCTTAGCGCTGGTTTGGGATACAGCGACCGCCGGGGTCGCAGCGATAACTACCGGTGCGGGGTTAGGAACAGCCGCGCTTGTGACATCTTCTTTGCGAATCCTGCCACCAACCCCGGTACCAGTTACCTTTGCTAGATCAACGCCAAGATCGGACGCCATTTTTCGTACTAAAGGGGTCACATATGCATCAAGGTTTCTAATTACAACGGG
>JANXME010000334.1 GCA_025354785.1 Actinomycetes bacterium
CAGTGCAGCATCTTTTGGATAAATTATTGTTGCTCCGCGCGGCATAGAGAGAACGTAATCCCCTAGCAGTGGCTTAAATGCGGTAAAACTAAGCCCCGCGCTAGTGGAGACAACTGAGCCTTCAGGCGTTCCTATCAAATCGTCGTGAACGATCCACCCCTTATGGGTATGCCATTGCTTTCCGGGCGTAATAGTGAAACTGTAGAGTTTGCCCTTGGAATCGGTGAGTTGTACACGATCACCAACGCCAAAATATCCAGAAATAGACACGGGAGCATCTTAGGCGGGTATTAACGGTCGCGCCGAGTACCTTGGCCTGCATGGCTCAACCCACACAGATCCGTCTCTCCCCTAGCCGTGTAAATGATTTTCTGAACTGCCCCCAACTCTACAAATACCGCGCGATAGACCAACTCCCCGAGGCCATTAGCCTGGATGCTGAGCGCGGCACGCTGGTTCACACAGTGCTTGAGAATCTCTTTAGCGTCGTTGCCGAAGAGCGAACTCTGGCGAAGGCGTTGGAGTTTCTCCCTGTGTATTGGGAAAAGCAGATGTTGATGCGAGATGAACTAAGGACGCTGGTCCCGGACAATAAGGAGTGGCTAGATCGCGCCGGCGCTCTCTTAACCACATATTTCACTTTGGAAACTCCATCCCAATTTGAGCCAACCGATCGAGAGTTACACGTTGAAATAAATTTGAGTGACTCCATCTACTTACACGGCTACATAGACCGCTTGGATATTGCTGCCACCGGGGAGGTACGGGTGGTTGATTACAAGACGGGTAAGTCTCCTAGGCCAGGATGGGAAGAGAAGGCGCTCTTTCAACTCTCTATCTACGCCTTGATTTACTGGCGCACTCACGGAACTGTTCCTAAACTGCTACAACTTATCTATCTGGGTGACGGCAGAATGCTCAAGAATTCGCCGAAAGAGGCAGACCTTGTTCGAACCGAGACAAAGTTATTGACGATTGCAGGAGAGATTAACGATTCCATCGAAGGCAATGATTGGAAAACAAAGAAGTCGCGACTTTGTGATTGGTGCTCATTCAAAACAATCTGTCCTGCCTTCAACTGACCTGCCATTCTCGAGAAAGCTCTTTCAAATAAGGCAAAGTTAAATCCGAAAGTGATTTAACCACTTTGAGGTGCGCAGTCTCCTCGATGTATACCAAATGCGGGATAGCAACTACATTTCCACCGCTGCGGGTCGCAGCTGTGACGCCGGTCAGCGAGTCCTCCAAAATTAAACATTTCGCTATCGGAATATTCAACGCGCGTGCCGCTTTCAAATATCCTTCAGGGTGCGGTTTGACTTCTTCGACATCGTCGCTGGAAATCGATATTTCGAACTCACTAGCTGGCAGATTCCACAACACTGCATCAACTAATATCCTCGGGCTAGCTGATACGAGGGCCATAGGCAACTTCAATGAGAGGAAAAGATCAACTAACTCTTGCGCTCCCGGCATTAAGGGAGCTCCTTCATGCAGTTTTTCTGCCATAAGCGCTATAAGAGTATTGGTGAAATAATCCGGCGTCATCGAGCGCGTCAGATCCGACATATATTGCCCAACGCGATCTAACGGCCCACCTAAACAGCGAGCTTGGTCCGCCTCGCTCCATTGATAACCATATCTACCAGTCAACTCAGTTTCGCAAATAAGCCACAACGGTTCCGTATCTACCAACGTTCCATCCATGTCAAAGAGAACTGCTTCAAAGAAAATTGAATCGCCAGCACTAGTTGGCATTGAAATACTTTGCTTCCGGGTGATGCACAATAATCGCTGATGTTGACTGTTCCGGATGAAGTTGAAACTCCTCGGAAAGTTCCACTCCGATCCTGGCAGGCTCTAGAAGTTCGCAGAGCTGAAGTTGTTGTTCAAGATTTGGACATGCTGGGTAGCCAAATGAGTAGCGCGAGCCTCGGTAGCCTTGATCTAGGAGCGCTGCCAAATCTGGGGCATCGTCGGCATTCAACTTCAACTCCTCCCGAAGTCGCGCATGCCAATTTTCAGCAAGAGCTTCGGTCAATTGGACGGAGAGGCCATGCAATTCCAAATATTCGCGATATGCATTTGCGGCAAATAATTCGCCCGTGGCAACGCTCACTGAAGCTCCCATAGTCACCACATGAAAGGCCACCACATCAATTTTTCCGGACTCTTTAGATGCGAAAAAATCTGCCAAGCAAAGTCGACGATCCCGACTTTGACGGGGAAAGGTAAAGCGCAGCCGCTCTTGCCCCTTCATCTCTCCTTCATGGTGGAGAACGACTAGGTCATTACCCTCTGAATAACAAGGGAAATATCCGTAGACGACGGCCGCATTTAACCAACCTTTCGCTAACGCTTCATTGAGGAGGGCCCGTAAGCGCGGTCTTCCTTCACTCTCAGCCATCTGCTCGTATTCACCGCGTGCGCCGCGCAAACCCCATTGCCCAACAAATAGTGCGCGTTCATCGAGCATGGAAGCGTATTCAAAGAGGGGAACTCCCTTGATAATCCGACTTCCCCAGAAAGGTGGAGTGGGAATTGAAACCTCTTCGGAAACATCACTTCTTCTCGTGTCTAACTTGGCTAAAGTTTGTTCCGCCGAAATAACCTTTACGCGTCTCTCTCGCAGGGCAGGCAGTGCTGCTCCTTCTTCGCCGCGCTTAATTGCCATGATGGTATCCATTAAACTTAAGCCTTCAAAGGCATCGCGGGCATAGCGGACTTCACCTGGAAACTGGCCAGCTAGATCTTGCTCTACATAAGTTCTTGTGAGAGCGGCTCCACCTAAGACTATTGGCCACCTTTGATCGAGGCCGCGAGCCGTTATCTCTTCCAAGTTTTCCTTCATTATCACCGTAGATTTGACCAGCAAACCACTCATTCCAATGGCGTCCGCGTCGGATTCTTGGGCAGCCTCGATAATTTGATTGATCGTTTGCTTAATGCCGATATTCACCACTTGATAACCGTTATTCGACAAAATAATATCGACCAAATTCTTTCCAATGTCATGAACATCTCCGCGAACCGTTGCTAGAACAATTGTCCCTCTACCTAGAGCCCCGGCTTTCTCCATGAAGGGCTCCAGAAACGCCACCGCGCTCTTCATCACTTCCGCGCTTTGTAGAACGAAAGGAAGCTGCATCTCCCCCTTCCCAAATAACTCTCCTACGACCTTCATCCCATCTAGAAGATGGGTATTGATTATCTCCAGGGGGGCCATTCCTTCATCCATGGCACTCTGCAAATCGGTCTCCAATCCGACTTTTTCGCCGTCGACAATACGCCGAGTCAGGCGCTGCGCTAACGGCAATTGCGCTAATTCGGCAGCACGAGTCAGACGTGATGAAGCGACTTCAACACCTTCGAAGAGCTGGAGGAATTCAATTAACGGGTCATAGACGCATTCACCTTGTTCAAATCGGCGGCGGTCGAAAATTAAGTCCAGAGCGACTTCACGTTGTCGATCTGGGATGCGCGCCATCGGCATAATTTTAGATGGATGGACAATGGCGGAGTCCAATCCAGCCGCTACCGCTTCATGCAAAAAGACAGAATTTAAAACAATACGTGCTGCTGGGCTAAGACCGAATGACACGTTGCTCACGCCTAGCGTCGTCTGCACTAGCGGATATTCAATCTTCAATTGACGAATCGCACTGATCGTTTCGATTGCGTCCTTGCGCGTCTCCTCTTGTCCTGTGGCAATGGGGAAAGTCAAGCAATCAATAAGAATGTCGCCTGGATCCAAACCCCATTTGCCGGTTAGATCTTCAATCAATCTACGTGAAACGCGTAACTTCCATTGCGCATCTCTGGCTTGCCCTGTTTCGTCAATCGTCAGGGCAACAACCGCTGCCCCGTGCTCTCGCACTAAAGGCATTATGCGGGCATAACGCGAATTCGGTCCATCTCCATCTTCAAAATTGACAGAGTTAATAAGACTGCGCCCACCCAGGGATTCCAAACCGGCTTTTATAACTGTCGGCTCGGTTGAGTCCAACACGATTGGCAAAGTGGAGGAGGTAGCGAAGCGACTCGCGAGTTCGCGCATATCTTGCACTCCGTCCCGACCCACGTAATCAACGGAAAGATCTAGTAAATGCGCTCCATCTCGAATTTGGTCGCGTGCAATTTCCACGCAAGCCTGCCAATCTTGTGCAAGCAAAGCATCGCGAAAGGCCCGGGAACCATTGGCATTGGTGCGCTCGCCAATCGCCAAGTAAGTTAAATCTTGGCGAAATGGCACGAACTGATAAAGCGAGGAGGCTCCTGGCTCCAACTTTGGAGTGCGAGCGGTGTGCGGTGCATTTTCAAGTCGCTTCACGACTGCGGCCATGTGTGCTGGCGTTGTTCCACAGCATCCACCAATTAGCGTGACACCATAATCTCGCACAAAATGATCAAGCGCGCTAGCCAATTCGTCTGGGGTTAAGGGGTAGGTAGCTCCTTTTGGTCCCAGTATTGGTAGACCAGCGTTGGGCATGACAGAGATTTGGACCTTGGCAGATTTACTTAAATATCGTAGATGTTCTGACATCTCGGTCGGACCGGTCGCGCAATTGAGCCCGATAAAATCGATACCAAGTGGCTCTAGCGCGTTAAGGGCCGCACCAATTTCTGAACCTAGAAGCATCGTGCCAGTAGTCTCGACCGTCACTTGAACGATTAACAGAACATCACGCCCACAATTTGCAATGGCGCTACGCGAACCGTTGATGGCCGCCTTGGCTTGGAGCAGGTCTTGCGCGGTTTCGATAAGTAGAGCATCCACCCCCGCGTCAACCAACCCTCTGGCTGCTTCAAAATATGAATCGCGCAATTGCTGGTATGAAGTATGTCCCAGGCTAGGTAACTTTGTGCCTGGGCCAAGGGAACCTAAGACAAAACGTGGTTTCTCCAAAGTGCTGTAACTATCTGCGCAGTCGCGTGCAATTTGCGCCCCCGCTCTGGCCAACTCATAAATGCGATCTTCAATTCCATATTCCGCTAGATTCGCCCAATTTGCTCCAAAAGTATTAGTTTCGATAGCGTCCACGCCAACTTCTAAATACGCTTCGTGTACCGATCGGACTATGTCGGGGCGACTCACATTGAGAATCTCGTTACAGCCCTCATGGCCTTGAAAATCTTCCAAAGTGGGTCCAGCGGCCTGGAGCATCGTTCCCATTGCACCATCGGCGATTATGCAGCGCGCAGCCAAGGATTCTCTCAAAGTCGGCAAGGTCCTCACTTGTGGAAGGTTACCGTAAGGTGGAGAGGTGGAAATCGTAGAGATACCGCCCTTACGAGCCCCAATTTTGATTGCATCCTTTGGGGGTTGGAATGATGCCGGAGAAGCAGCTACCGGGGCGCTTAATCATTTACTCAATATGTGGGATAACACTTTGATCGCTGCCGTCGATCCTGAAGATTTCTATGATTATCAAGTAAATAGACCGCAAGTTTCAATCGATGACTCAAAAATTCGACACATCACCTGGCCTGGAACGCAAATTTTCGGAGTTCAATCCCCCAGCCTGCCTTTTGATTTGGTTATCGCAAAAGGAGTGGAACCTTCTATGCGATGGAAAAGTTTCTCAGGGCAAATTTTGGATTTAGCCGATGATCTCGAGGTTTCCATGATTGTGACCCTCGGGGCTTTACTTGCAGATACTCCACATACTCGTCCAATAACCGTAACCGGTAGCGGTTCTCACCCCGACGTTGCTAAACGGTTAGGAATGAATATAAGTCGATACCAAGGACCAACGGGAATACTTGGCATTTTGCAAGATGGAGCCCAAAAGCGCGGGATCGATGCGGTCTCGTTATGGGCTTCAATTCCGCATTACGCCTCGTCGTCTCCTTCCCCAAAAGCAACGCTGGCATTAGTCAACAGTTTAGAAGACTTCCTGAATGTATCTATTGATCAAGGTGATCTGCCAGACCATGCACGTGCCTGGGAGATTGCTGTTGACGAGATGGCCAGTGAAGATAGCGATATCGCCGAATACATAAAAACGCTAGAAGCATCCAAAGATGAAACTGAGTTACCGGAAGCCTCTGGGGAATCGATTGCGCGCGAATTTGAACGTTATCTTAGACG
The DNA here is from genome assembly GCA_025354785.1 of Actinomycetes bacterium. Classification (GTDB taxonomy): domain Bacteria; phylum Actinomycetota; class Actinomycetes; order Nanopelagicales; family Nanopelagicaceae; genus QYPT01. The sequence goes on from JANXME010000334.1 coordinate 6,092, forward strand.
AAAGAATACCGAATAGTTAAATAGAAATTCCCAAGAGTAAGTCGATTGCTCGTGAAAGTTCTCCGGCCGAGCCACCTGTCTTCCCAAGGTCGGTATCTGCGCACCAAATCTCCAAGTTTCGCAAAATTGATGAAGTGTCCAAATCCTGGCTCAAAGAGAGAATCATTTCCTCAATGACGGTCCTGGTTGGAGCAACTTCGGGTTTTGATAGGCATAGGCGTACGCGATTCAAGAATTGCGTCGCCTGGTCGAGTTTCTCCGCGCTCCACATTCGATCCTGTGAGTAGTGGTCAGTGATGAGGGCCAATCGAATCGCCATCGGATCTCTACCTGACGCGATCAAACGAGAGAGAAAGACGAGATTGCCTAAACTCTTACTCATCTTCTCTCCATCAAGTCCGATCATGCCGGAATGGACATAATGTCCGGCATACTCGTGCCCATCGAGGGACATGACATGCGAAGCGCCCATTTCGTGATGCGGAAAAATGAGATCGCTACCCCCGCCTTGTATATCAATTAGATGCTTCTGCGACGGATCAATATCTAAGTAGTTAAGCGCAATTGCACAACATTCAATATGCCACCCAGGTCGACCGGGACCAAAAGGTGAAGACCAACTTGGCTCTCCCGGCCTTTGCGC
>JANXME010000350.1 GCA_025354785.1 Actinomycetes bacterium
GTAGCCCTTCTTCTTTTAGGAGCAATTGGCGAAGTGATAGTGGGTTAGAGGAAGAGCTAAAGGCCCAAGGAATCGTCGGCATCAGAGGCGTAGATACTCGTGCCATTACCCGTCATTTACGCGATCGAGGGGCAATGCGAGTTGGAATATTTTCTGACTTAACCTTGACGCGCGAAGAGATGGTCATTGAGGTTCGGAAGAGTCCAAATATGAGCGGTGCTTTTCTAGCCCCGGAAGTTTCGACACTTACTGAGTATGTTGTTCCGGCTCAAGGAGAAAAGAAGTTAACGGTGGCCGCAATTGATCTGGGAATAAAGGCGGCTACGCCGCGGGCCTTGGCGCAGCGTGGCGTTGAAGTCCACGTATTTCCCCATGATGTCTCTTTGGAGCAATTGCAAGCGATAAAGCCGGATGGAGTTTTCCTCTCAAATGGCCCAGGTGATCCATCCACCATGAATGATGTGGTGGAAACAGTTCGAGGGATTCTGGGAGCAGAAATTCCATTTTTCGGAATTTGTTTTGGCCATCAGATATTGGGCAGGGCGTTGGGATTCACCACGTATAAATTGCAATTCGGACATCGCGGCATAAACCAACCCGTACTTGATCGTGAAACTCAAAAGGTTGAGATCACAGCCCATAATCATGGCTTTGCACTCCAGGCTCCAGTAGATAATTCTTTTGCTACCGTTTATGGCCCCGGCGTTGTGAGTCATGTCAGTCTCAACGATGGCGTCGTCGAAGGAATACGGATGCTCGACATTCCAGCGTTTAGTGTGCAGTACCACCCCGAGGCGGCAGCGGGCCCACATGATGCTGCCTACCTTTTTGATCGCTTTGTGGAATTAATGGAATCGGTCAAGGTCGAGAAAGCCGGCGAAGCAATCCAGACCAGCCATGTCGCAGAGGCGGGTCTCTAGTGCCATTAGATAACTCAATAGAGAGCGTTTTGGTAATCGGGAGTGGACCGATCGTGATTGGTCAGGCATGTGAGTTTGATTATTCAGGTACTCAGGCTTGCCGGGTTTTAAGGGCCGAAGGAATTCGAGTCATTCTAGTTAATTCCAATCCCGCCACAATTATGACCGACCCGGAGTTTGCCGATGCCACTTACATTGAACCGATCACTACAGAGTTTTTAGAGCGCATAATTGATAAAGAACGTCCGGATGCTCTCTTAGCCACGTTAGGTGGACAGACTGCGTTAAACGCGGCGATGGGGCTCTTTGAAACAGGTATTCTCGCTAAATACGAAGTCAGATTAATTGGTGCAGATGTCGATGCTATTCGGAGAGGGGAAAATCGGGAGCTCTTCCGTGAAATCGTCGCCAAAGTCGGCGGAGAATCGGCGACTTCCATTATCTGCCACTCGTTGGAGGATTGCTCTGTAGCATCAGAATTACTGGGATTCCCAGTGGTCGTGCGACCGTCCTTTACTATGGGAGGGCTCGGTTCTGGAATTGCATTCAATGAAGCCGAACTTGAATTAATTGCTGGGGCAGGTATCGCGCATAGTCCAACCTCTGAGGTGCTTTTAGAAGAGTCAATCATTGGCTGGAAAGAGTTCGAACTAGAGGTAATGCGAGATCGTATGGACAATGTGGTCATTGTCTGCACGATTGAGAACGTGGACCCAATGGGTGTGCACACTGGAGATTCAATTACTGTGGCACCAGCTATGACTTTGACCGACGTTGAATTTCAGAGGCTACGCAACCTTTCGATTGAAATTATTCGACAGGTTGGAGTTGAAACGGGTGGTTGCAATATTCAATTTGCCGTCAATCCCGCAACGGGACGAATAATCGTTGTTGAGATGAATCCGAGAGTCTCTAGGTCTAGCGCATTGGCCTCCAAAGCAACCGGATTTCCAATCGCGAAAATAGCAACTAAATTAGCGATCGGATACACCCTAGATGAGATTCGCAATGACATCACGAAGGTTACCCCGGCCTCGTTCGAGCCTACTTTGGACTATGTCGTTGTTAAAGTTCCGCGCTTTGCGTTTGAAAAATTTCCCGATGCAGATCCACGCCTAACTACAACCATGAAAAGTGTCGGAGAAGCCATGGCTATCGGGAGATCTTTCCCAGAAGCCCTGCAAAAAGCGCTTCGTTCATTAGAGCGAAAGGAGGCGATCTTTACTTGGCCCAGCGAGCAACAAGAGAGCGTTAAGAGAGCTCTACTCGCCTCGATCTCTACCCCCACTGAATATCGTTTACACGATGTTCAACTGGCGCTCTGGTTTGGGGCAACACCGGCGGAGGTATTCCAAAGTTGCAAAATTGACCCTTGGTATTTGGAACAGATTGAACAGTTAAATTCACAGGCGCGCGAAATAGCGGCGCCAGGAGAATTGACTGAAGAGCTCTTAAGGAGCTCTAAACAAATGGGTTTCTCAGATGCTCAGATAGCTCAGCTTCGAGGAACGATGGAGGAAGACATCCGTCGTCAGCGACATCATCTAAATATTCGCCCAGTTTATAAAACTGTCGATACCTGCGCGGCTGAGTTCGCCGCCTTCACTCCATACCACTACTCGAGTTATGAGGAAGAAAGCGAAGTCGCTACCCGCACCAAGCCAGCAGTAATAATTTTGGGTAGTGGTCCAAATAGAATTGGACAAGGGATCGAATTCGATTACTCCTGTGTTCATGCAGCGTTTGAGTTGCACGAGCATGAAATTGAAACGATCATGATTAATTGCAATCCCGAAACTGTTTCCACCGATTATGACACCAGTGACCGTCTCTATTTTGAGCCCTTAACTTTGGAAGATGTCTTGGAAGTTATTAACGCCGAAACTTTGGCCGGACCGGTTCTCGGAGTGATTACTCAACTGGGAGGACAAACGCCCCTCGGACTGGCAGCTGCGCTAAAGAGCGCCGGAGTAACAATTCTAGGAACAAGTCCTGAGGCAATTAATATGGCTGAAGAGCGTGGCGCTTTCGGTGCAATGTTGGCAGAAGTTGGTCTCGTCGCGCCGCGCTTTGGAATGGCTTCGACCAAGCAAGAGGCGATCGAGATCGCCCAACAGATTGGCTATCCAGTCCTAGTTCGACCCTCGTTCGTGCTCGGCGGACGTGGGATGGAGATTGTTTACGATGATCATTCCTTAGCTGGTTTTATCACTAGGGCAACCGACATTACGCCCGATCATCCTGTTCTGGTCGATCGCTTTCTAGATTCAGCGATCGAGATTGATGTAGATGCGTTATTCGATGGCGAAGAACTTTTCTTGGGCGGACTCATGGAGCATATCGAAGAGGCGGGA
>JANXME010000031.1 GCA_025354785.1 Actinomycetes bacterium
TTCTCTGATAAGGAAGAGGTCGGAGGTTCAAGTCCTCCAAGGCCCACTCCCGTTAACCACGGGGACTTAGCTCAATTGGTAGAGCACCGCCTTTGCAAGGCGGGGGTTAGGGGTTCGATTCCCCTAGTCTCCACATGACAAAAGATATGACAACTAATAAAAGCGCGACCCTGCACACCTCCCTTGGCGATATTGTCGTCGAGCTCTTTCCCAACCATGCACCTAAAACAGTTGCGAATTTTGTTGAACTCGCAACCGGCGCACGAGAGTGGACTGATCCGCGCAATGGCGAGAAGACCACTGCCAACCTCTTTGATAATACGGTCTTTCATCGCGTTATCTCGGGATTTATGATTCAAGGAGGAGACCCATTAGGTCGCGGAACCGGCGGACCTGGCTACAAGTTCGCAGATGAATTTCATGGAGAGTTGGTTTTTGATCGTCCATATATTTTAGCAATGGCGAATTCTGGTCCAGGGACTAACGGTTCACAATTTTTCATTACCGTAGCGCCAACCACTTGGCTAAATCGCAAACATACGATTTTTGGCGAAGTAAAAGATGTTGATAGCCAAAAAGTAGTTGATGCAATTGCAGCTGCTAAGACAGACGGGCAAGACCGCCCAACAATTGCGATAACTATTAATTCCGTAACTGTTGCATAATATTTTCTTAAGAAGACCGTGAAGCGTAACGCCACCACCACGTTAATAACGGTTATCTCTGGTTTCTATTTATTGACCTTATTAAAACCCGCCTGGCAAGAGAATCTATTTCTCATCAATAAGGCCATCCTCAGCGATGGCGTAGTTCATGGCGTAGGCGCCGGTGAGTGGTACCGAATCTTGACCGTCGCACTTGTCCACGGCGGGCTCATGCACCTGGGTTTTAATATGTATGCACTTCTTGTACTTGGCAATCCGCTAGAGGCAGCCTTTGGAAGGGCGCGATTCCTAACGATTTTTTTCGTCGCGCTAATTACTGGCTCCCTTGCCTCACTCTATTTAAATCCACAGAACCAACCATCGGTTGGTGCTTCAGGGGCGCTCTTTGGCCTCTTTGGGGCCTTTGCTGTGGCGGGGAGAAAAATCGGGGCCGATCTGCGCAGCATTATGGTGCTACTCGGAATCAACTTCGCGATTAGCTTTGTGGTCCCAAATGTCGATTGGCACGCCCATCTAGGCGGCCTGATCGGGGGAGCTTTAGTTGCAGCCGCGCTGGTTCGGATCCCCAAAGGCCGTATAAAAGGTTAAGACATTTATCCACAGGAGTTCTCCCCAATGTGGAGAATTACACCTGTGTAATTAAGCGCTTACCGCCACTTGGTTGCTAGCGAGAATCCCACGCCAATAAAGCCAAAGCCAAAGACCATATTCCAAGCGCCCACATTTGGCACAGGGTAACGCGTTGAGGTGATGTAGAAAATAACGATCCAGATTAAGCCAGTTAAAAATGAGCCAACCATCGCAGGCGCCAGCCAGCGCGGACTTTCAGTGGGAGCAGCGCTGGGATGCAACTGTTGGGCTGGGATAACCTTCTTTTCTTTCTTACGAAGCTTTGATTTAGGCATAACCAAAGGGTAACACGGCTGGATATGGATGAGATATTCCCGTGGTCATGGAGGGTATCGCATGGCAATCCCCAAATAGGAGAGGATTCACCTATGTCCGCCCGGAAGATTCTCGTCATCGACAACTATGACTCTTTTGTATTCAATTTAGTTCAATATCTATCCCAACTAGGCGCGCTATGTACCGTGGTTAGAAATGATGAAATTGAGGTTGCAACAGCTAAAGATTATGACGGGGTTTTAATCTCGCCAGGTCCAGGTACGCCAGAACGAGCCGGCGTTAGCATGGAAATGGTGCGCTTTTGCGCGGTAGAAAAAATTCCACTTTTTGGAGTTTGCTTAGGACATCAAGCAATAGCTGCGGCTTTTGGTGCAAAAGTTTCACAAGCACCCGAATTGTTGCACGGGAAAACTTCCCAAGTTTTTCATCAAGGACGGGGAGTCTTTGCAGATTTACCCTCGCCTTTCACCGCTACTCGGTACCATTCTTTAGCCGTGGAACGCGGCTCAGTTCCTGATGAAATTGAAATAGTGGGAGAGACTGATTCTGGCGTAATTATGGCCTTACGCCATAAGTCATTGCCGATCGAAGGAGTTCAGTTTCATCCTGAGTCGGTATTGACTCAATACGGTCATCAGATGCTTGCAAATTGGTTAGCCCAATGTGGAGATGAGAACGCGCTCAAACTTGCAGTTGGTCTCTCTCCTGTTGTGGGCCGCAAATAATTATTGATGAGGCAATAACTTTTACGGAGTTACGCTCGGCGAAGGAGTTGGATCTAAGGTCGGAGTTGGCGTTGGATCCGGGGCTTTATTGACGGTAATTGTAACGCTAGAACCAATTGTTTGAGTCGTTGCCGCTTCAGGGGCCTGAGCCAGAACCAATCCGATTTCCAATGAGGAATCAAACCCGCTTATCTGTTTAATTAAAAAGCCAGCTTGAACTAAAATTGTGCGGGCCTGAATCTCACTTGTGCCGATTAAATATGGTACTTCGATATCACCACTTGCAATCTGCAAGATAATTCCGCTGCCTGATGCGAGAGTGGAGCCTGCAGCGGGTGTGACGCTAATGACGGTTCCTTGCGCTTTATCCGATGTAATTGCTTGAGTTTGGGCCACAACCAATCCGGCGGCTGAAAGCGCCAATCGAGCATCCACAAGGGATTTACCAATTAAATCTACCGGCACGATGGAATCTCCTGGCCCGTCGGAGAGCGTTAACACCACACCTGTTCCAGATTTTACCTCGGAAGTCGCCAGAGGAAGTTGTCCCGTGATTCTGTCTTTGGGGATCAATGGATTGTGCGCTCGCTGGATAGTCACGGTAAATCCACCAAGTAAGCTTTCGGCTTCGGATTGAGTTAGGCCTACTACGTTAGGCATTTTAATTAATACTTTACCTTGAGTGGCCCTGGTTGCATAAACGCCACCGCCAATAACCCCTCCCAAAAGAATCAGAGTAAGAATGGCAGAAATTATTTTTCGCCGTCCAATGGGCTTGCGCGGGATTTTGGTTGTGATAGCGCGGCCGGCCCGCAAATTTTGAATATCTCGCAACATTACTTCTGCGTTTTGGTATCTATCTTCGCGGCGCTTAGCTAGGGCGACGGTTAAAAGTACGCTAACCCCCTGCGGTATATCCGGGTTGAGGCTTCGGGGATCGGTCACCTCCCCTGAAATGTGTTGAAATGCAATAGAAACAGGGGTATCTCCTATGTACGGGGGGCGGCCAAGCAGTACCTCGTAGAGTAAGCAACCGACCGAATAGATATCGCTTCTGTAATCTACTGTCTCCCCCGTGGCCTGCTCAGGGGAAAGGTACTGAGCTGTTCCAAGTACACTCCAAGTATTGGTGAGCGTGGCGCTTATGTCATCCAACGCGCGCGCAATTCC
>JANXME010000150.1 GCA_025354785.1 Actinomycetes bacterium
TCTCGCTTCTTGCTCTTAGAGAGGAATAGAATGGTTGATGCCGCATACTTCAATCCATCACCACCACTCATCTCCTTCATGGGGACATATGAACCCACGACATCATATGTGTGGTTAGTAACTAGCAGTGCCACGCGAGCGCGACCCAACTTTAGAGTGAGCACGCGGAAAGCGCCACGGATAAGCTGTGCTCTAGTCATGTCGCGGGTATCTTTACCCTCGGCGATGTCAGCGACTTCCTTGTTCGTAGAGAGCATTCCTAGGGAATCCAGAACCATAAACATAGGCTTGCGCTTCTTCTCATCTTCCTCCAGATATGCATCTACGATACGCACAGCCTGTGAACGGAAGTCCTGAATGGTTACAACCGGAACTAGAAAGAAACGCTCTGTATCAATTCCGCGCTCCACCAATTGATCAGTTGTAACAGCAGATTCAGATTCAAAGTAGAATACAGCACCTTCAGGATTGTCCTCTAGGAACTTCTTGACGATGTGTAGAGCAAAGAACGTCTTACCGGTAGAAGGACTTCCGGCGAGTGCAGTCACCTTGTTAGAAGGTAGACCACCATGAATGCTACCGGAGAGTAATGCGTTCATAGCATACGAGCCGGTGTCAAGGAACGTTTCTACGTCGGCGTCGTTGCCTTCAGAAACGCGAGAAGCATACTTGTTGTCAGCTGCCTTGATAATATTATCGAAAAATGACATTTGATTTCCTTATGAGAAAAATGAATCTAGAGAACTTGTTTCTTCCAGCTTCCACCCAACGCTGTTAAGAACCGTAGTTAGCGGGTCTAAGAATGACTTCTCGAACTGAGTATCATAGTCAATGTAGTCATGAAGTCCAAATTCTTTTGGTAGAGAATTCGGGAATGAGATCGCATTACACTGTATAGGATTAGGTTCCTTCATGTATGTGTACTTGATCTTCTCACCTTCTTTCACTTCGGGATACTTACGATCAAGTTTGTTTTGCTTGATCAGATGGTTATACATTAGAGCACCCTTCACATGGAAAGGAGTCTTGAATCCCCAAATGTTCTTGGCATCGGAATATTGCGCTAGATTATTACAGCCACGCGGCATAGCAATTTCTTCTACGGGCATAGCCTTGAACTCTTTGCGATACTCTTCCACGAACTCAATCAGAGACGTACGACTTTGATTGAGGATAATTCTATATCCTTCCTTGAGTTTCGCCCTGATATGTGCAGGAAGTGATCCTGACTTCACGGCTTCCAATCCGACGATCTTCAACTGTGGGGTTGTGTATTCAACACCCTCGTTGTTATAGACCTGCATCATGTAGTGCTTCTTAGAAGTCCAGAGTGCCCTATCGGACAATGCCTCTCGCTTCATGATGAGCTTGCTAGCAAAAGAGTTGACTCTATAATCTAACTTCTTATAAGACTTCTGAATAAACTTCTGAATATAGTTCTCACAGAGTTCATCCATCTTGCGAATAACATCAATCTTAGACATTTCTTGATGGTTTGGAATCGTGATGTCTATCAAAGGACCGAGATTCAAATAGATTGAATCCGTATCAGAAGCAATGACAAAATCAAAATTCTCAGAAGTCTTACAAGCCTTGTTTAGATACTCATTCATTTCTTTCTGAATCCAGCGAATGGCTAACTGTCCAGAAGATGTGACTGCTTCAGCAATACGCAAATCGAAGAAACGGAAATACTCGTTTCCCAGAGCACCATATGCGGAGTTGAGCGTAATCTTCTTAGCAGACTGCAAATTACTGTACTTAGAAATACGTGCCTTGATTTCTTCAATCTTTGTTGAATCTTTTTCGATCTCTAGATCTTTCTTTGCCTTGAGCATCAGCTGCTTGTACTTCTTGCGATCCTCGTACATGGTCTCCATGAGTTCTGCTAGAAAACCTTGCTTCTGGCGAGAGAACACCTGACCATTCGGTGTCAGTGCTACGTTCTCTTTATGTAGAGGCTCTGGATCAATTTCTTTATTGAGTAACGTGTCAACGTTGATACGCTGTCTAGCAAACCAAGAAGAAAACTCTAAACTTAGTCCATCTGGATCTAATAGAGTTTCCGGTCCAATATTATACATCATGATTAGATGTGGATATAGACCGTCTAAGTCGAGAGACACCACATAGTTATATGCACCGGGAACGGGTTCCTTTACATACGCTCCCACGAACTGTCCTCCCTTAGGAGTGTCCTTCTTAGGGGGAATGATGATACCTCTCAAACGCAATGCGTTATTGATGATAGCATCCCACATTGTTACCTGTGAGCATACATCGCTAAAGTTGACCTTATTATCATACGCCATAGCCATAGCCAGCTCTAACAGCTGAGTCTTGTCGTTAATTTTCAGAACAAGAGTTACGTCGTTAATGTTATACTCAATAAACTTCTGAAAGTCTCTCTTGTATAGAGTATAGAGATTCTCGAATTCAGAATAGTCTAGCTTCTTTTCACCGATTTCAACCGAAGCAATATGATTGAGGCTGTATGATTCCTGGTTGCCGGAAGTAGAATACTTCTTATAGATTTCGATTAGATCCATGATGGCAACGCCATAGATATTGAAGAACTGAATCTTCTTATTACCAAGAGTTTTTTCTCTATCAGAAATTTTCTTCCAAGGAGACAGACTTAGAATTTCTTCTTCAAGAAATAGTCTCTTGGCGCGATTGATGATATATGGGATATCGAAAAACTCAATGTTCCAGCCAGTGATTAGATCTGGGCAATGAGCATCCCACATCCTAATGAACTTGATAATCAGGTCCTTCTCGTCCTCACACTTGATGTAGCGAACATCAGGACGGTCTGTGGTAAAGTCTCCACAGCCGAACACGTAATAGATGCCGTTAGCAGCTTCCTTAATGAAAGGATTCTTGATGTGCAGTGTGATGGCTGTGATTGGTTCAAATGCGCTAGAAGGCTCTGGGAATCCGTTCTCGGATCCGACTTCAATATCAAGACAACCGCGAACGACCTTATTCAGATCATATTCCATCTTCTTACCGAACAACTCTGAAATGTATGCGTACTCATAACGAGTCTGTCCATAGATCTTAAAATTTTGTACTTCTCGATAAGTCTTACAAAATTCTCGTGCATCATAGACGGAGGGAAACTCTAGTTCTTCTAGAGGTTCATTCTGTAGGGATCTGAATTTAGACGTAGGAGTTTTTGCTCTGATGTAAAGCTTAGGCTTGTATGGGATTCTGTTCTTGACACGCTTCCCATTATCAACACCGCGAACTAGGATATGGTTCCCTAGATTTATGATATTAGTATAAAACATTATTTCTTAGATGCCTTTTTGGGCTTGAAAGAATCTACTAATTCTTTCTCCACGATTGGTTCACCGTTCTTATAGAAAATATCAAAAGCTAAAGACCAACGGTCTTTCTTTCTACCATCGGTCAAGCTTTTGGTTATCAGATACCAACCAGCGTGTTCAACTACGGTGACGCCGTTATCTTCAAATAACTTCTGTAGATCTTTAAGAGTATTCATATGGTAGCGGGGGTTGGAATCGCACCAACGACTTTCGGATTATGAACCCGACGTTCTACTACTGAACTACCCCGCTCCGGATCAGGTTGTTTCTTTTACTGTTTCAGTATCGTCAACCGGTGCCTTACCAGACAGACGACGCTTTACAACATCCTTATGACGAGCATGCGCTTCAATAAATGCCTTTCTCGTTTCACGGGCTTCTGCCTTCGTCCACCCCTGACTGATTGACATCAATGTCAACAACTTCTTGATTGAACGAGGAAGGACGCTACCAAAATCTGATCTATTTGCCACTATTTACTCTCTTAGTAATGATTCGCACTTGGCGAGGAACTTTTCTTGCTGACCGGGATGGAAACTCTGAAAGTTGTGCCAGAAGTTTTCCCTTCCTTTCCAACCGAATGTAGTGCCGCGTCCGTAGACTGGCATACCATCCTTGAGCGCCCATGATTCACACTCAGCAGGACTACTATCATACCTCATGGGCATGTAAAAGTCAACAGGAACACCGGTTTCCTCGGCGGTGAAGGTATATTCCTCTGCTACGTCTGCTCTAGGAGTTTCTAAAGCACTGGGTTTACCAATCTTCTTAAACGTCTCTCTACTAATAGCAAGAACAGAAGGAGCAACGAAAACATGCTGATTGTTCTGAATGTGATTGGTGCGCTGAATGTCACCAATCAGCCTACCTTCTGATGCGCTCTGGATTGTAAAATCTATAGCATCATTATTGAGTGGTACAGCATCAACATCTAA
>JANXME010000166.1 GCA_025354785.1 Actinomycetes bacterium
GTGCGCTCGATGGGCACTTGACCGCAGCTGTTCCCAACTTGGCCCTTACGCTCACTTCAAAGCATATCGAATTTAGTAAAGATGCTGAAGTTGCGGCAAATGGACACGTCATAATTGTAAGCGAAGCAAATGATAGACTCGACAGCAAAGAGAGTATCGAGCGTGTGTGGAACGAAACAGGAGAAGATACGGGCGATGGCGCGCGGATCGGACCATTTGTTTCAGGCGACCCAAGCAAAAAAATTGTGACGAGCGGCGAAGGTGTTAGTAACTCACCTGAAACTGAGTTTATTTTGAGCGGAAATTGGCATATTGGAGACGGTACCCAACTTTCTCAAGGACTGAGTGTTCCAGCACTTCCCAACAATACACCTCTTGATCTTTTTTACGTGAACACGGGAGCACGTGGCGAACTAAGACTTCGCGATCTTACATTTTCTGGACCTCTTGGAAGTAACGGCAATGACGACCTTGGAGTTTCGTGCAAGGCCGTGGGTAATGGTGGTGCTATCGGTGCACGATTCCGCGCGGTTGGAGGGCACATGAGCATCGACAATACGAATATTCACCTTGGTGGTGGTGGAAATGGGGGCAGTGCCGAAACTGCAAGCAACTGTGACAATGCAGAAGCAGTAGGAGGACGTGGAGGAGACCCTGGAAACATCAAACTCACGTCAGCAACAACGATCGCCGTGAATGATCTCAATATCATTCCAGGGAAAGGCGGTAATGGTGGTGATGCGCGCGCTATAGGAAAAAATGGCACTGATGCCTGCCCCGGAATTGTAGGTGCGAGTGCAAAAGCGATAGCCGGAAAAGGCAGCGACAACCGAGCATCACTTGCCGTCGCGGGGGTAGTAAGTAATGTCGACAACATCCGTATTGGTCGCGTCGACGGCGGCGTAGGCGGACGTGCATATGGACAGGGAGGAAGCGGTGGAAATGGTAATGCATGTGGATGCAAGGGTGGTGATGGAGGAAATGCGAGCGCAAAGGGAGGTGACGGTGGCGACACCCTCGTCTCACTTCCCCATGGAACCGCTGAAGCACACGGTGGTGATGGTGGCAACACGACCGCGCGCGCTGGCGCGGGAGGCGCGGGGGGTAACTGTGCCGACACGTCAGGTGTGGGTACAGTTCTCGAAGGTGGTTCGGGTGGCGCAGGTGGCAGAGGCGACGCTAGTTTAGGCAGAGGTGGAGCAGGTACTACGGCCAAGGGCGACAACGGTAAAACCGTCGATCAGAGAGGAGGAGTCGGCGGCAAAGGGGGCGATGCATGCAAGGCGGGTCTCGGAGGCGCAGGTGGATTGGGATTTCCTGTAGGTGATAACGGTCCTCTCGGCGCCGCACTCTGCGTAAGCACGACGACAGCGCCTGTACAGACAACGATTCCCATGATCAAGGCCATACTCTTTCACAACAAATATCTTCCTGTCTCAGAACTTATAGTCTCTGATCTCGCGGGTTGTGGCGAGTCCTATTGGCATTCTATTTCTGGTCAAGTGAACGCAACAGACGGCTCAGTTGTTGCCGACACATTGCTCGTTTGTGACTTTGGCAAAGTAAGAGAGACCGCGGTCATTGACACCCTCGCACAGATGGCGACCGCAACGCCCTTCATATTTGAAGGTCGCTAATGGTCTAAAGTAAAAGTATATAAAAAGTCCGCATTAATGATATGCGGACGCTAGAGTATGAACGTCTTCCAGACGAACATTTGTTCTTTGTAGAGCATTTCTTGCCCTACATAGAATTCGTAACCAAGAGCATAGATGTCAGCATGCAGTTCGTCGACCGTCTTCGCGTAGATCGTGAGCTCGGCTGCATCGTACTCGTCATTTTTCACAGACAGACTCAGTCTTCCGTCAAACTCCTCTTCGATGACATACCACATCTCTTTGATAGCCCAACCAATGTCTCTAAGCTTATCGATACGCTTGCGGCGCACGCGTCTTATCCGACGACGACGGTTCATCTTGGGTATCTCGTCATAGCCGATATCCCAGTTCTTATTGATAGCATCAGCAAGTG
>JANXME010000169.1 GCA_025354785.1 Actinomycetes bacterium
CAATATCGCGCGGTCCTATCCGATCAGCGATATGTCCAGCCGGTACGCTGAAAAGCAGAGACATCCCGCCGGCAATCGACAATCCCAGTGCCACTTTTGCCGGAGAGAGTCCGACGAAGAAAGTAAAGTATATAACTTCAACGGTTGTGAAAAGACCATTTCCAAATGTTTGAATCAAGGTCGCCAAACTCAACGTGCGCATCGCCGAATCTTCTGGAATCGCCGCATTCTTCAAGCGCAAAATGCGATTTACCGATGGTCTAGACATTTGGATACCCTAACTCACGTGCAGACTCGCTTGCTTATAGATTATTCTTGAACCTCTTATGACTATCCAGAGTAAAGGTGCGCGAAGAGCGCCGATTTCGCCCTTTGATCACATACCCTTTACCGACCCTGGAATTCCCACAATCTCCTCTCCCTTCGCACTGCTTTGGTGGATGGGGGTAAATCAGCGCAGAATAATTCTCTCGGGTACCGTCTTTGGAATAATTAGCACACTCTCACTGGCAGTGATGCCCGGTTTCTTAGGAAAAGCTGTGCAATCAATTGCCGATCACGATCAGAAATCGGTAGATCGCTGGGCGCTAATGATTATCCTGCTTGGAGTTCTACAGGCCTGGGCCGGTGTGCTTCGCCATCGTCGGGCGGCTGGAAGTTGGATCATCTCTGCCACTCGTATGAAACAAATATTGGCGCGTAAAGCCTCAGATTTGGGAGCCGATCTACCGCGATTGGTAACGACGGGAGAAGTGGTTTCCGTCAATAACAACGACATAGAACGTATGGCGCGCGGCTTTGATAACTTGCCCCGCTTGGCAGGAGCAACAATCTCATTTATTTTTGTAACGATCCTACTAATCGGATCCTCGCCAAAAATTGGAATTCTGGTTGTAATTTGTGTTCCACTTATGTGTCTTGCTATGGCGCCGATAATCGGCCCCCTTCAAGAACGCGAATCCGAACAACGTCGCAGATTGGGAATCGCCTCGGGATTGGCAGCCGATACAGTCGCGGGTTTGCGAGTACTACGCGGAATCGGAGGAGAGAAAGCATTTGTGGCGCGATTTAAAGATGCGTCACAAGATGTGCGCGCCGCCGCAGTTCGAACTGCGCAATCTCGATCTCTATTGCAAGCGCTACAAATCATTCTGCCCGGCGTATTAGTCCTGGTGGTCATTTATGCAGGTGGAACTTTGGTTGCATCCGGTGACATGAAGGTGGGAGAGTTACTTTCCTTCTACGGATACAGCGCGTTTCTAGTTTTGCCAATTCGCGTCATCCTAGAGACAGCCCAGCGCCTGACCTCCGCAGTCGTTTCCGCCCGACGCGTCATACATCTGTTGGGTATTGACACTATTAATCAATGGGGCAAGAACGAATCTCCAGACACAAGCGCGATACTCAAAGATCGCCAATCTGGTTTAGAAATACGGCCAGGAGAGATTTTGGTTGTGGTTAGCGATAACCCTTTGGTGGCTGATGATCTTTGCGATCGACTGGGAGGCTATGCGAAAGCGGATGAAGTGATCTTGGGCGGACTTCCTTTATCTACCTTCACGCGCGAAGCGGTCCGGACTGCCATATTTGTGCAGGAAAAGGATCCCTCCATCCTTTCTGGAACCGTCGGCTCTATCTTCTCTGTAAAACATTCCGCGCGAATCAGCTTGGACCAAGCCATTGAGGCGGCTTCGGCTCATGACATTTTGGATTCCCTGGATGGCGAGGGGCTGAGCGCCGAAGTAGTGGAGCGAGGGCGCACATTAAGTGGCGGTCAGCGACAGCGCTTGGCTCTAGCGCGCACTCTCTTTGTTGATGCGCCAATAATTGTCTTAGACGACCCAACTAGTGCGGTGGATGCTCACACCGAATCTCGAATTGCATCTCGAATTTCGCAGATTCGGCGCGAACGAACCACAGTGATTTTCTCCAACTCCCCTTTAATTTTGGATCAAGCCGATCGCGTAGTCCTCTTAATCGAAGGAAAAGTGAAGGTAGAGGGAACCCACGATTACCTCCTTGACCACTCCCTTGATTATCGAAATTTGGTAACGAGGGGCGCATGAAGGGAAAACCGGTAAATGAGAACCATCTTCCGCCCAGTGCATTTCCAACCCCTCCTAGCCATCGGCAGAAGATTCCAAAGGATTTCGGGTTAGAGCGATCCTCCTCTCGATTGCCAATTGCAACGCTAAAAACTGTTAATCGCGAGATGTATGTGCTGATCAAAAAATATCGCCGCGGTTTCTTGCTTGTGGCGTTGCTTCAACTTGTTACCGTTGGCTCGGCCTTAGTAATTCC
>JANXME010000173.1 GCA_025354785.1 Actinomycetes bacterium
GATGCGGAATGGCATTGCATACCGGCTTCCTACGTTGGGGCCTGGCATAGACGGGACAGAATATGGATCATTGCCCACCCCAACACTCTCGGACAGCAAGGGCAGTCCCAAAAATCGATATTGGGGCAGCAAAACTTGTCATTCAAATCTGAGAGAGGTTTTGAGAAATGGATTGGACGACCCCATATATCCGAGTCCATGGTTCGTCGAAAAAATAATGGGGTTTCCAAAAGATTGGACGCTCTTGGAAGCGCCGTAGTTCCGCAGATACCTGAATTGATAGGACGCGCTATTGGGCCTCGACCGCAACTTAATACTAATGAGGAGCACTTGTGATGGTACAAAATATACTAATTGGATTTGCCTATATTATCGGCGTTCCCATCATCACATTTGCTGGCGTGACTTTGATTTACATTTTGAACGGTTCGTGGCGGTCGCTTCGGTCAAAGAAAAAATGAAATCCGCGCATGGCGGAACCATGCAAAACAAAGGAGATTATAATGTTAAAATATACCATACTCGCAACTATCGCTTTCGCTGGTATATCCCACGCGGAGCCGATTATTAAGTGCAATCCCGCAACTGGTAACTGGGTCAACGCGGCAAAGGAAACTTGCCTGATTATCGCAGACAACGATCAAGGCACCCGTGCTGGGCAAAAGTCCATTCCGCGTAAAGTCGTAACACCACCTCCTGTTGTCAAGTAACAGCAAAGACAAAGAACAAAAATAGGAGCCGTGGTGATGCGGCTCCTATACCAACACTGA
This sequence comes from Actinomycetes bacterium, assembly GCA_025354785.1. Lineage (GTDB taxonomy): Bacteria > Actinomycetota > Actinomycetes > Nanopelagicales > Nanopelagicaceae > QYPT01. Next base: position 771 of record JANXME010000173.1, read on the forward strand.
GGAGTGAATCATGACAGAAAAAGCTATCGAGGCGGGGGCGAAGGCTTCCTACGAAGAACATTGCCGATTCACGTCAAGCACACCCCCAAAATGGGATGACTTGCCAGAAGCTACTCGACAAGATTTTAAAGACGGGTTTGCGCGTAAACCTGGTCTGCTTGCCTATCTCGACGCCCTTCCACCTGCTCCGGTGGATGAGGTGATGAAAGTCGTGGAAAAATATGCAGCCAAAATGAAAACAGCGTGGGGAAATGTTCTTGAACTAAATATTATCCCAGAGCAGCACCGACTGGCAGCGCAAATTTTGCAGCAAGAGAGTAGCGAAATTCTCACCCGCCTCCGTTCACTCTCAAAGGAACCGAGTGAATAACAAAAACCCCGCAACCTTTCGGCGCGGGGCTAAGTTTAATCGGGAATAAAGCGTAAACAATAAGTCAGTTTTTCCTTAGAGGACAACACCGCTAAACGTCAGCGGCCACCGATGCAC
>JANXME010000191.1 GCA_025354785.1 Actinomycetes bacterium
CGAAGGCATCAAGTACTCCAAGTACCATCACCACAGAAAGCAGAATCCAACTGGGGGGCAGCGCCTGCCCTCCTACGCTCCTTAGCGCTAGAAATCCCATAATAAATCCAAGTGGATGCAGCACCGCCGCTACGGATCCCACCATGGCCCTTAAATAATTTCCATCATAGAAAATTCTGGACAAAACTGGGGAGAATCTTGAAGTACGACGAGCCCCTTCGATAAACACGGTATCCAGCATTTGGGTCATCGGCCTTTTCCAAGTGCCGAGCAAATCTCCGCGTCCTTTATCCCTTGTAAGTTTTCTTAGTTGGTCGGAATCAATTGCCTCCAAATCCTGTCTTTCTCTCTCCTCATTTTCAACGTCTCCATCCTTTGTCACGCCATCTTTAATTTCTTCACGACGAGCAAATGTTCGCTCCCTGGGATCAAGGGGTAACTCCGAAATTCCGCCTTCAAAACTTGTCAAGCCGCCCACCGCGCCGCCAGCAGCCAAGACTGTTAAGGCGGCATATGCCGCAATTTGAATCTCCAAGTTTTTCTTAGGCTGCGAAATCGGATCGTAAGAAGGCAATTCCTTTCTCCGTTTAGTAGCTTCTAGAACTTTTTGCGATGCCAAAATCGTTACAACGCCACATGACCCTTGCCAATGAACGTTTCCTTCTAAGTCCTTGCAGAAATCAATATTTTCAATGCTGACTTCTCCCGTGAGTGGATCTGTTGCCTCCACCGCAACAGAATGGTACCCAGCAACTAAATCGGGAGGGAGGTCTATTCCAATTCTTTGATCATCACCCTTGATAGTCGTAGAAGAGACTTGCTGATCTGCTGATGCGCTAACTAGGGCCAAGTTAAGCAAAATGATCAATGGAAAAAGCAGTCGGCGGATCATTTAGCAGTCGCCTTTGAAGTGATAGTAATTTTAATCTTTGTTCCAACTTTTGGACCCGACACTACCAACGTTGCCTTGTTACCTTCGCTCTTTTCGATTCGGACAAAATGATCCAACGATGCATCTACCGTAGCCACCGGCGATGGAGCGGTTCGAACAGCCTGGTTTGATGGGCTTGAAGTTGTCGCAAGCGTCGGCTCCGGTTTAGGGGTGGTGGTGGCACCGACGCCTGACTTCACCTCCGACTTTTCGCTCGGCTTCACCCCGTCGCTTCTCGCAGATTTTGGATTCTGTTGGCTGGCCTTCGACTTTTTTGATTCCTCCATTTTTCCCTTGGGCTTGATCTCCGACTTCACGTTCTTCTTTTCTACATCAACGATTTTCTTCTTCCTTGTCTCTTCCTTGTTTGGCTCTTTGGTCGCTTTAGCTTCAATTGGTTTGGACTCCTTGGTGACACGAGCTTCGTTAGTCGGCGCG
>JANXME010000193.1 GCA_025354785.1 Actinomycetes bacterium
GAAAGAAATCTCGCAAATTACTGGCGCTGGAGATGCCAGAAGCAAAATCGGTAACGCTCATCTGAAATGGAAAATCCAGCACCGTCTGCATCCTATTTTGACGCACATAGGTCATCAAATCCGCCGGATTATTTTGGGTTACTTCCCCGAAAATAGTGAAGTTTTTGATTCCTACACTCTCTGCAGCAGTGTTGATAAGTGGGCTCCAATTTTTAAAGAAATTGTCATCCACATGCTTTGCCGTATCTACTCGAAAGCCGACAAAGCCGTACTGTTTGATCCATTGTCCATAAACATCGCCCCAACCTTGATACACGACCGGTTTCTCCGTGGCTAAATCATCAAGCGTGGAGAAGTCACCAATCTTGGTACAATCACCATCTCCCCAACAGTGGTTGAGGTCGCCCACATTGTGATAGTTGTTGATGTCATTTAACCAAGCAGGGTTTTTGGCACTTTCTTGGCCCGCCGGAATATAAGCGTTATGCGCATCGTATTTAATGACGTCACCGGTGTGATTTGTTACAACATCTAGAATCAACTTCAATTTCAATTTTTTAGCACAGGCAGCAAAAGCCAGCAGGTCAGCTTTGGTTCCTAAATGTGGATCAACATTTAGAAAATCAAGACCCCAATATCCGTGATAGCCGGCGCCGTGGTCGCTAGATGGTTGTTGCACAACAAGAGGAGTAACCCAGACAGCGGTAAAACCTAAAGATTTAATGCGCGCCAATCCATCATCTCCTGGGGCGCAAGTGCCAGTAAGGCCTTTTAAATCCCCGCCGTGAAAATGGGCAGTACTAGTTGGGATAAAACCATCTAATTTGTCATTACTCGTGTCCCCATCCTTATAGCGATCGGGCATCACGAAATATATGAGATCGGAGGAAAGCCCTACTTTGGCGTTGACCTTGGGGGCGCCCACAGCATAAGAAAGGGAGGTAAATCCCAAGAAGATTGAAACGAGTAGCGCTAGAAGGCTCTTACTTTTCAATTCTATCCCTTAACCGAACCAGCAGTTAGCCCGCTCACGATATATTTTTGAAGAGATAGGAAAGTTATTACGATCGGAACTGAGAGCACGATAGAACCCGCCGCAAACGGACCCCAGTTAGATGCGTACTGGCCAGAGATAAATTGTTGAAGCCCAACTGCGACTGTCCGACTTGTCATCTCAACTAAGAAAAGTCTGGCCAAAATGTATTCATTTAAAGTGCCAATAAAGCTCAATAGAGTTACTACTGCCAAAACTGGCGCGGCTAATGGGATGAAGATCAACCAGTACGTCTGCACGGCGCTGGCGCCATCAATCTTGGCCGCCTCATCTAACTCAACTGGGATTGAATCCACGAAACCTTTGAGCAGCCATATATTGACTCCCATGGCGCCGCCCAAATAAACGAGCATCAAGCCGCCCTGCGAACCTAGCCCAATGGACGGCGCAAATTTATATACGCGTTCCATAATTACGTAAACGGCCGAAAGGGCCAGAATTGCCGGAAACATCTGAACCAGAAGTAGAACTTGGATACCGGTCTTCTTACCTCTAAATTTTAGACGGCTAAAAGCGAAGGCCGATGCGGCTCCAATAAAAACAGAGGTAACGGCCACAATCCCTGCAATCACCAAGGAGTTTCGCAACCAAGTCAGATAAGGAATGGCCGGACTTGTAAAGAGAAGTTTGTAGTTATTTAGGGACAGTTCGCGCGGAATAAAGGAGGTGAGTTGGAGGCTGCCCGTTGAATTGAAGGAAGAAATCACAACAAGATAGAGGGGAAAGAGCGCAAAGAGCGACATCGATAAGGCAACCGCATGGCGCCAAAGATTTTCCTTTAGCCATTTGTTCATCCGAAAGTCTCCAAAACCTTTGATTTGCGAAGTCCGTAGAGAGAGATCCCAGCAACTAGGAAAAAGATGATGACAGATATTGCGCTAGCCAGACCCAGGTTCTGCACGTTAGATCCAAAGGCGATCTGATAGGTGTAGCTAATTAAGATATCGGTGGCTCCAGCAATTTGGCCCTCCAACTGCAATTTGGGTCCGCCACCGGTTAATAGATAAATCAAGTTAAAGTTATTGAAATTAAAGGCAAAAGATGCAATTAACAGCGGGGAGAGAATTTGCAATAGAAGAGGCAAGGTAATTTTGTTGAAAATTTG
>JANXME010000219.1 GCA_025354785.1 Actinomycetes bacterium
CAAATTTGAATTTTATGATTTTGAAGCCAAGTATTTGGACGCAGCCACTACCGGGAAAATTCCCGCTGCAATTCCAGAAGATGCCTTGATGGAGGTGCGCCGACAAGCCGCACTAGCCTTCACAGCTCTTGGCTGTTCGGGTCTTGCCAGAGTTGATTTTTTCTATCGCGAAAATGGTCAGATTATTATCAATGAGTTAAACACGATGCCCGGCTTTACTCCAACTTCCATGTTTCCAGTTCTTTGGGCGCACAGTGGTATTACTTATGGGCAATTAATCCATGAATTGATAAAGACCGCGCTTACCAGAGTTAATTCAGTGCTAGGAAATTAGTAGGTCGTTACCGGGCAAGTCAGGGTACGAGTAATTCCAGGTACAGCTTGCACCTTTGACAATATAACGCGCCCAAAATCTTCCATGCTCGGGGCCTCGGCGCGCATAATTACATCGTAAGGACCGGTTACACCCTCGGCCAGAGTTACTCCAGCAATTGCTGAGACAGCATGGGCAACGCTTGAGGCTTTGCCGACCTCGGTTTGAATCAAGATGTATGCCTGTACTGACATGGTCAATCCTTTCCTAGATCCACTTACTGGGACGACGCTATCGCATATTGCCTTCTAATGGGAGGTCTGTTTTCTGCTCGCGCGATATGCGTAGGCTATGCCAGTGGAATACTCCGAAGGAGATGTAATTGTAGAATTGGCGCTAATTTTTGCACGCCCCGATAAGCGCATTGTTGTTGGTATCGGCGATGATGCAGCGGTAGTTACCACTTCCCACCGCACAGTAGTAACCACCGATATGGCGGTGGAGGGCATACATTTTCGCCGTGAATGGTCCACTCCTTTTGATATTGGGCGGCGAATTGTCGCAGCTAATTTGGCAGATATTTTCGCGATGGGAGCAACCCCCGACCATTTAGTAGTGGCAATATCTCTTACCGGGGATGAAACGTTGGATTGGATAAAAGAGTTAGCCATCGGCATTGATCAGGAAGCCCGCAAATGCTCTGTCACGATTATTGGTGGGGATGTAGTGCGCGGCCCGGTCGTGACTATTGCTGTGACAGCCCTTGGCCGAGTAGGGACACCAATCTTGCGCTCTGGCGCAAAAGTTGGTGATGAAATAGTTGTGACAAACCTACCTGGCTGGTCGGCGGCCGGACTATTTCTCCTGGAAAATCAGATCGATCTTGCCAATTTGGTATCTAGTGGCCACGCCCAGCGCGCCTTATCCCAATATCGCGCTCCACTTGTTGCCTACGAAGATGTGCCATTTATGCGCTTTGCTCACTCCATGTCGGATTTAAGTGACGGCTTATTAATTCAGGGCGAACAGATGGCGCGCGCATCAGGTGTGAAATTCAATTTTGATAGCCAATTAATTCTTAGCCATCCAGATTTCGCCGAATTAAATAGCCTGGCCCAAGAAGTCGGTGAATATGTTTGGGATTGGATTGGTGCAGGGGGAGAGGATCACGTATTTCTAGCCACAGGAATAGGCCTGCCGGGTTTTGAAATAGGCAGAGTTGAAGAAGGTGAAGGCGCGCAGATTTCAGGCTTAATGCAAGAACCTAAGGGTTTTTCCCACTTCTAATATTTGCAAAACCAACACTTATAAAACAAAGAACTAGCGGGTGACTTTGCCAGCTTTTAGGCAGGAAGTGCAGACATTCTGGCGCTTGGTGGCGCCGCCAACCAAGGTGCGAACGCGCTGGATATTTGGATTCCAACGGCGCCGAGTCTTTACCTGGGAGTGGGAGACGTTATTGCCAAAGCTGGGGCCTTTGCCACAGATATCGCA
>JANXME010000317.1 GCA_025354785.1 Actinomycetes bacterium
AGAATGCCCGCGCGCTTTGGAGCATTTAGAGCAGACCATTATTTTTGAAGGTCCCAAGACTATTGCGGCGATCTTGTTAGAAAGCGTCCCCGGCACTGCGGGCATCTTGGTTCCACCAAAAGGTTATTTAGATGGTGTCCGAGCGCTCTGCGATAAGTATGGAATTCTCTGGATCGCCGATGAAATTATGGCCGGCTTTGGTCGTACGGGAAAGTGGTTTGCCTTCCAACACTCCAACTCGGTTCCAGATTTAATCGCTTTCGCTAAAGGCATTACTTCTGGCTACGTTCCCCTAGGTGGAGTGGTAATTTCCGAGCAAATTGCCAAGACCTTTGATGATCGCGTATTTCCAGGTGGACTAACTTATTCCGGACATCCCTTGGCGTGTGCAACGGCAGTTGCGACCATTGATGTCATGAAAGAGGAGAAGATGGTCGAGAACGCCGCGCGAATCGGAGAGAAAATCCTGGGGCCTGGGCTGCACGAACTGGCCGCACGACACAAAGTGATCGGAGATATCCGCGGGGTTGGGGTTTTCTGGGGTCTAGATATCGTGACAAATCGAGAATCCCGTAAGCCAATTGCCCCTTATGGGGGTTCAAGTCCTGAGATGAATGACCTCGTCAACGCCTGCAAGGCCAATGGTCTGATGCCCTTCCCAAATTTCAATCGCTTACACATGACACCGCCTTGCAACATTAGTGAAAGCGATGCGAAGTTAGGACTTGAGCTTCTCGATAAGTCCTTGACGGTAATCGACAAGCACTACCAAGCGTAAGTAGGCGGTCGAATTACTTCTATAAAGACCTGCGTGCGAGCGAAGCTGACAAGGGATCAAACGTTAAATCTAAACTCCACCACATCACCGTCGTGCATGACGTATTCCTTGCCTTCCATGCGCACCTTGCCTTTTGCCTTGGCCTCAGCCATCGAGCCCGTTGCCACTAAATCGTCGAATGAAACGACTTCGGCTTTAATGAAACCTTTTTGGAAATCGGTATGGATAACTCCGGCGGCAATGGGTGCGGTATCGCCAATATGAATTGTCCAGGCACGGGCCTCTTTGGGGCCGGCAGTTAAGTAAGTTTGCAAACCTAGAGTCTTGAAACCAACGTGAGCCAGCGTAGAAAGTCCAGGTTCGGTAAGGCCAATAGAGTTGAGAAGTTCTAGCGCGTCTGCATCACTTAGCTCTGCTAACTCTGCTTCAGTTTTGGCATCTAAGAATATGGCCAATGCTGGTACGACCAAATCAACCAGACTCTAACGCAGCGGCGCATCATCTAATTCGGCAGCATCAACGTTAAACACATAGATGAAAGGTTTTGCCGTCATTAAGTGAAGTTCGGCCAGCGCCGCTAAATCCACACCACTTCCCGATAGAGGTTTTCCCAAATTTAGAACAGCTTCGGCTTTTTTAATCTCATCGACCACGCTCTGGCGCTCTTTTGCAATTCGCGCCTCCTTCTCAATGCGCGGCAGCGCCTTCTCGATCGTCTGCAGATCGGCCAATGCGAGTTCGGAATTAATAATTTCTAGATCGCTGGCGGGGTCGACTCGGCCCTCAACATGGACGACATCACCATCGCGAAATACCCGAATCACCTGGCAGATGGCATCGGTCTCACGGATATTGGCCAAGAACTGATTTCCTAGCCCCTCACCCACGGATGCGCCTTTAACTATTCCGGCTATATCCACGAAAGAGACAACTGCCGGCAGGATCTTCTGCGAGTTAAATATGGTGGCCAGGACCGCCAACCTGGGGTCGGGCACCCCGACCACTCCCACATTGGGCTCGATGGTGGCAAAGGGGTAGTTAGCGGCCAGGACATTGTTCTTGGTTAATGCGTTAAAAAGGGTGGATTTGCCCACGTTAGGCATGCCGACGATTCCGATGGAGAGGCTCACAAGGAGTAGAGCCTACGGTGCTTCGTCAGTGGTTACTGACACGATAAGCCCATGAACTTCGCACTCGGCGCAGCCGCCCTGATTTTGGGGGCAGCCCTCGGGTTTTTAATTGCCAAATTGAGAGTCGCGGGGGCCGAGGCCGCCCTGCGTTCGACTTTGGCACATAGCCAAGGCGAACTCAGCGCTGCAACTGGACAGGTTCGCTTACTCAGCGATCAGATCGCCACTCTACGTTCGGATCAGGTTAAATCGGTTCAACTAGATGCAGCGCTCAACTCCGTAAAAGAGTCAGTATCCACTCTCTCCAACCAAGCCCTAGAGGCAAATAATCGCAGGGTCGAGGCTGAAACCAGTATTAAAGAGCAGATCGTACAAATGGTCCGCGAGACCACGAAATTTGCGGGAGCCCTTTCTAATTCGCAGACGCGCGGAAAATATGGTGAGACCCAGTTAGAGATGCTCTTGGAATATGCCGATCTTCAAGAAGGGGTGCACTTCGAGCGACAAAGTTCTACCAAGAATTTGGATTCACAAACTTTGCGTCCCGATATCAAAATTCTGATGCCAGGTGGTACAGCGCTTTACGTTGATTCCAAATTTCCTTTCGAAAGATTCCTAGAGGCTTACGGCGCCGATACTCCCGAGGAGAAAGCGCGATTGATGGAGCTGCATGCAAAAGATTTATTGAAGCATGTGGAAGCGCTGGCCAAACGTGGGTACCACGTAGAAGATGACTCTCCCGACTTTGTCGTCCTCTTCGCACCCTTCGAATCCATATTAAGTGAAGCCCTGGAAGCCGATCCCCAACTTCTCGAAAAGGCTTTTAATAAAGGGGTAACGATCGCAACGCCTACCACCATGCTGGCTTTGCTTCGCACCGTAGGTTATGTCTTTGGTCGCAGCCGCATGGCACAGAGCGCCTCGCAAATACAGGAACTCGCAGGTGAGTTTTTAAAACGAGTCACAACGCTTCACTCCAAACTTGGTCTTCTCGGCGAGCGAATAAAAGGGGCAGAGCGCGCATACAATGATGTCTTGGCTACCGCCGAACGAACTGTGATAATCCCGGCCAAGAAGATGATGGTCTTGCGCGGCGCCTCTATTTCTAATCAACTCAAAACGCTACCCGGCATTGATGAAGAGGTCCGTGAAATTAAGAGCCTTAAAGGGATTGAGGGTGCGGGAACGGAAATAGATCTTGATTTAGAGGAGAGTGAAGAAGAGTGAACGTACAAAGCAATAGCGGCGCGAATCCAGTCATTCAACTATCGAAGAAAGGTTTAACAAAACCTGGTGTAGTCGTGCTCCAAACTCTATTCATCTGGCTTATTACCTACCTGGAGATAACGATCCGAAATGGGGTCGGCGTTCTGACCGGATTGGCAATCTGCGCTGCCGTATTTGGAGCGGTTCGGTTTGGCCGCGCTGGCACCGCCTACGTGGCCGCGACAACGGCTCCAATTGCTTTTGCCATTGCCGCCTTTATTACCTTTTTAAAGGAGGATGGGCTGCACCCTTCAAAGTTTGGCGTCGATTTTGTCGCCTCCTTGGCCAGTGCCGCGCCATATCTTCTTATTAGTGCTAGCTACGGATGGTTAAATTTCCTGCGTTCTCGCAGCGTCAAGAAGAAGAAAGCAGCCGCTACACAGAGTTAAAGGTGCTACTTGTTGCCAAATAATCGACTCAAGAACCCGCTAGCCACGTTGCTAGGTTTGGCGTTCTTATCGCAGACGCATCGCGCAGATTTCGCTACTCCGGCAAGAGCCTGTTCAATATGGCTGCCGCATCCTGTCCATGTTGGTTTTCCACATGATCGGCAATTAGTACGACTACACATTTTTCATCCATTTCGTAGATTGAGTGGTTAACTAGCGCGAAGCCGCTAAGCCCGCCGGGGAATTAATCCAAGTTTGATAACCGCCATCGAGATTGAGCGCATTAAAGCCCATTGATTTCAATAAAAGAGAGGCTGTATGACCGCGTTGTCCCACTTGGCAACTGACGATCAAATTCTTGTTCTTTAATTCTCCAGCTCGCTCACGCAATTCATCCAAGGGAATATTTATGGAACCAGAAATTGCTCCGCCAGAGAATTCAGCAGGGGATCTTACATCTAAAAGCTCGAATTTATTTTGTTCGTATTCTTCGACCTCATGCCATTGAACATTTTTGCCCAAATTCGAAAGTAAATTCTCCGCAATATAACCCAACATATTGACGGGGTCCTTTGCCGATCCATAGGGTGGCGCGTACGCCAATTCTAAATCAGCTAGATCTGGACCAGTCAGTCCTCCACGTATCGCCGTTGAAATAACATCAATTCGTTTATCTACACCTTCTTGCCCAACTCCTTGCGCTCCCAATATTTCACCCGTCTCGGGATTCAATATCATTTTTAGAGCCATTGCTTTCGCGCCTGGGTAGTACCCTGCATGGGAGGAAGGATGCGTGTGAATTATTTGGTGCTCACGCCCTGCGGCGATCAAACGTTTTTCATTCCATCCCGTTGTCGCAACCATTAGATTGAAAACTTTTACAATGGCGGTACCAATGGTTAGTACCGGACGCACCTTAAGTCCAAAGATGTGGTCGGCTGCAATGCGTCCATGTCGATTGGCAATATTGGCCAGCGGAACCAAAGTGGCACCTCCGTCGAGAGAATCGCTCTTCTCGCAGGCGTCACCGACGGCATAAATGTCGGGATCGCTAGTTATATTAAATTCGTCGACCTTGATGCCCCCTCGTTCGCCAATGGCTAATTTGGCCGCCTTAGCAAGGGAAGTATCAGGGGAGACCCCAATGGCAATAATTGTTAGCTCACTACCCAAAGTCATCCCGTTAGAGAGTTCTACCGTATTTGGTTTTATGGTTTTCACCATGACACCTAGGTGCAGCTGGACGCCATTTGCCTGGAGTTCGGCTGCAACAAGTTGGGCCATCTCAGGATCGAGTGAATCAAGCACTTGTTGAGTTGACTCCACGATCGATGTAGGAATTCCCTTATGAATTAGATTCTCCGCAATCTCAATGCCAATAAATCCGCCGCCAATTACCAGCGCACTCCGTGGGTGCTTCCCCACCCGCGCAACAATTCTTTCGACGTCTTCAACATTTCGTAAGGTGTAGCCAATTTCAACCCCAGGGATCGGTGGAACAACCGCGTTTGCACCCGGACTCAAAATCAATTTGTCGTATTTAAGGACATAGTCCTCACCCGCGCCCAAATCCCTGACAACGACAGATTTTGACTCTGGCACTATCAAAGTAACCTCCGAGAGGACCCGCACATCTAGCCGGAATCTTTTGTGAAGAGATTCTGGGGTCTGCAGGAGAAGGGCAGACTCATCTTCGATAACGCCGCCAACAAAATATGGCAGTCCACAGTTGGCGTATGAAACGTGGCCACTCTTCTCAAGAACAATAATTTCAGCTTTTGCATCTAGGCGTCTGGCGCGAGTTGCCGCAGACATTCCACCGGCCACTCCACCAACAATTACTATTTTCATGAAGTGGTCACCGGCAAACCACTTGCCAACCAACTATGTAACCCATTTTGCAAATTAAAGAGGTCACTAAACTTGGCCTTCTGCATCATTTGTGTGGCAGTTGCCGATCTGCGACCGCTGTGACAGTAAAGCGCCAAAAATAGCGAAGCTAGAAGTCCTAGGGAAGACATTAGAATTTTCATTTCTATGCCAAACTCAAAAATAGCTTCTGCAACTTCTCCGTGATTTCTTGCGAATCCTTATCGTCGCGTTCTAGACAATCTCGCAAGTTCGCCGCAATCAATGTAAAGGCGGCCGTATTGATCGCCTTGCCAACCGCGGCCATCTGGGTAACGATCTCTTCGCAAGTTCTACCCTCTTCCAGCATGCGAATCACAGCTCCCATCTGCCCATGCGCCCGCTTCAAACGCTTAGAAATCGCATCTATCTGCGCCTCGTCCAGCGTGAACTTGGCTTTGGATTTAATCGCCATTTTGACCCCTTCGTAGAATTGGCTTAAGGTTAACATACCCCTAGGGGTATAACAAATCGAAGGTTAGTCTGATGACTTGTTACCTCCTATACGCTGAGCAAGTGAATCAAGCCCGACCCCATCCCTCTGTAATTCAAGGCGGAATGGGCGTAGCAGTATCTTCTTGGCAGCTGGCACGGGCAGTTTCCAAAGCCGGCCAACTGGGAGTGGTATCT
>JANXME010000329.1 GCA_025354785.1 Actinomycetes bacterium
AAGATGCACTAATAAAAATACTTCCTAATATAAGCAGCGAAGAAGATATTCTGCTTACACCCAATCATGTAACCTGCCTGATAAAATCTCTAAGATTGAATAATGACGATCTCAGAATCGCGATTTTGTACGCGATGCCATTCGTTGGAAATAAAGCTGCCCTGGATGCGGTGCGACGATTGGCAAAGTACGAGAAATTCAATAAGCATCAAGCAGTGGTGGAGTGGGTGGGGAGATCGGCCAATCTTTAATGGAAGCATGTTTCTATAATCTAAAGGCCCCAGTGCTACGCGTGACTGGTTACGACACCCCTTACCCACCAAGTCGGATAGAAGATGACTACCTGCCAGATGCCGACCGCATATTGGATGCGGTAGAGAAAAGCATGGGTTATTGAAGTGTCACCAAATACAGATTTTGATTTTCTCCTACCAGATGTTGGTGAAGGTCTAGAAGAGGCCGAAATTGTGCAGTGGAAAGTCTCCGTGGGTCAACAGATCAGCGCCAACCAAGTAATTGTCGAGATCGAATCTGCAAAATCTTTGGTCGAATTACCCAGCCCTTACGCCGGCACAGTCCTGGAATTATTTGCCCATGAAGGCGAAATTGTAAAAGTTGGTGTTGCAATTGTTCGCATTCGTCGCGATGAACCAGCACAAAAAGCGGGCAATCAAGCCGACTCTGGACGAACGCAGATGCTGGTGGGATCGGGACCACGGATCGAAGATGGACAGAGTCAAAGAAGGAGACAACGTAATTACGGGGTGAACGTTGCCGCCAAGGCCGCCGCGAGTTCAATTCCCCCCTCTCCTGCCACCACCCTGAAAAACACCGCAGGTTTGGCGGCGCCACAGGTGCGTAAATTTGCGCGTGAATTGGGAATTGATTTAGGCGCGCTAACAGGTACTGGTCCTGGTGGTTCAATAACGCACGCAGATGTAGAAGCTCTGGCTGGCAAAATGCACAGCGAATCGACCTTTTCCAAAACATCTGATAATTCAAGAGAGAGTCGCACTCCCATTCGCGGCGTGCGTCGCGCAATGGCAGATGCGATGGTAACGAGCGCATTTACTGCGCCGCATGTGACCGAATTCGTAACCGTGGACGTAAGCGCTTCCATGGAATTGCTAGAGAAACTTCGAGCGCAGCCAGAGTATGCAGAAATAAAACTTTCGCCTTTGACTCTCCTTGCTCGCGCAATGTGCATAGCCGCCAAGGAGACGCCAGAAGTAAATAGCTTCTGGGATGGACCTGCGCAAGAAATAGTCACCAAGCACTATGTAAATCTTGGGATTGCTACTGCTACTGAGCGCGGCTTATTAGTGCCAAACATCAAGGACGCGGATCTATTAAGTTTGAAGGAGTTGGCAGGGGCAATTTTGGAAGTGGTAGAAAGGGCTAGGGCGGGTAGAACCGAACCTGCCCAAATGTCGGGTGGCACAATGTCGATCACCAATATCGGAGTCTTCGGAATCGATGCAGGTACGCCGATAGCGCCTCCGGGTCAATCAGCGATTGTCTCTCTCGGGGCCGTCGTCAAACGTCCATGGGTGGTTGCCGGCGAAATCGTGGTCAGAGATGTAACAACACTGGCACTGTCATTCGATCATCGCCTGGTCGACGGTGCCCAAGGTTCAAAGTTTCTATTTGACGTAGCCCAGTTACTTGAAAAAGCAACGCATTTCCTACCTTAACTATTACCGGAACTATTACCGCCCTCGCCATTGTGGCGCACGTTTCTCCTTAAAGGCGCGAGGTCCCTCTTGCGCATCTGCACTTAAATAAACCTGATCCCAGAGGGATTTGGCGCGCTGTTGGGAATCACCAAGTACGGCGGCGAGGGTTTCGCGCACCATTGCTTTTCCCGCCGCTACAGAGAGGGGGGCGTTTTCAATAATTTGATGTGCCAAGGATCTAGTCATTGAACTGAGCTCTCCGGATGGGACCACGAAATTTACAAGCCCTTCGTTCTGAGCTCGATATGCGCTAATGGGTTGGGCAGTAATGAGAAGTTCAAGTGCAATCCGGGGTGGAATAAGCAGTGGCAAAGGTGCCGCCCATGGAGCACCTCGACCAAAGCGCGCCTCGGTGATTCCAAACGTTGCATGAGATGCGGCGATCACGAGATCGGCTTGCTGGACAAGATAAAAGCCACCACCTAGTGCAGCGCCATTAACCGATGCGATTACTGGCTTTTCGCTAGCTAAGTCAGAGATGAAATCAGCGGGCGGAATGGCTAGGTGCTCATCAGACATTTCCTTTAAATCTGCACCTGCGCTAAATGCGATGTTACCTGTTCCAGTGATGATAAGCACTCTGGCCTCTTCATCCTTATTAAATGCATTCATCGATGTACGGATACCACTGCGAACGTTTGCGTTTAAGGCGTTGCGAGCTTCTGGTCTATTGATCGTGATGGTTGCGATGCCACCAACAACCTCGTAGAGCAATTCGTTGCTATTTATCATGGTTGGCACTCACTCCGCTTTCAATCCAAGGCTACGAGCAATCAACATCTTCTGCACTTCGCTGGTTCCTTCGCCGATTTCCAATATTTTTGAGTCTCGATAGTGTCGAGCAACGCGAAACTCATCAATGAATCCGTAGCCTCCGAAGATCTGGGTGGCAGCGCGCGCGTTATCCATCGCGGCTTCGCTGGCCACTAATTTGGCAATTGAGGCTTCGATTTTGAAATCTTTACCGGCGGCCAGTAAATGCGCCGCGTGATAATAGGCCAATCTCGCAATATGAGTACGCGCTTGCATCTCTGCAATCTTGAATGCGATCGATTGATGCTCGCCAATAGTTTTGCCAAATGCTTTGCGTTCCTTGGCATAGCGTAAAGATTCGTCCAAGCAACCTTGGGCTGCACCAACTCCTAACGCAGCGATCGCGATGCGACCTTCATCGAGCGCGTGGAGAAAATCAGCGTAACCGCGGCCGCGTTGGCCAAGGAGATTGCCGATAGGAACTCGAACGTTATTGAAGGAGAGTCCATGCGTATCCGAGGCGTGCCAACCCAGTTTGAAATAAGCAGGCTCAACTGTGAAGCCAGGCGTGCCGTTTGGCACAATAATCGTGCTCAACTCTTTTGACCCATCTGGATTAACTCCAGTTATGCAAGCCACGATTACCAGAGAAGTTATTGATGTACCCGAATTTGTAATAAAAGTTTTGCCGCCATTAATGATCCACTCATCATTTTCCAACCGCGCCGTGGTCCGCAGATGGCCGGCATCGCTACCACCATCTGGCTCTGTCAATCCAAAGGCGCCGAGCGCTTCACCGCTGACAAGGGATAGCAAAAATACTTCCTTTTGTTTGTCAGTACCCGCTCGAAAAATCGGCATTGCAGCCAGCCCCACCGAGGCCTCGAGAGTGACTGCCACGCTCTGATCGATGCGTGCCAACTCTTCAATTGCTAAACAGAAAGAGAGATAGTCACCGCCCATTCCGCCAACTTCTTCTGGAAAGGGCAGGCCAAAGAGCCCCATTTTTCCCATCTGTTTTATGACCTCGTATGGAAATGTATGTTCTCGATCATGCGCAGCTGCGACAGGTGCAATGACGCGGTTGGCGAAATCTCGCACTGTTTCTGCCAAGGCTTGGTGCTCTTGCGATAATTCCATCAACGCTGAATTCATTATCTCTCCACCATTCTGTTGTTTTCTTCGGTATTGCTTTCACCGGAGTCAATTTTTCTGGCTCCATCCATGAGCGCTATCGCAGTCTTAGAACGGATTGCCAAGCCCGTTTCATCACGTAGCCAACGGCTGACGTTTAGTAGTTTTTGGAAATCAATACCGGTTACTATGCCTAGACCATGCAACTGCCAGACCAGATCCTCGGTAGCCAGATTTCCAGTGGCACTCTTTGCGAAAGGGCAGCCACCTAATCCCCCTATAGAGGAGTCGACGGTGGTGATGCCCTCTTGGAGCGCGGTGAGAGTGTTTGAGAGCGCCTGCCCATAAGTATCGTGAAAGTGAACGGCAAGTTGGGAGCGGGCAATACCGCGCGCACCAAGTTCGCTAAGTAAATCAACAACCTGACCCGGTGTTGCAACTCCGATTGTGTCTCCCAGCGAGAGTTCGGTTATTCCATCAGCGAATAACCTTTCTGCCACATCCACCACTTTCTTTGGCGCCACATTTCCCTCCCAAGGGTCGCCAAAACACATTGAGATATAACCACGAACTGCAAGTCCGGCGCCTCGAGCCTGCTTAATGACAGGGGTGTAATTTTCCAGCGATCCTGCAACGGAATTATGGAGGTTGGCCTTGGCAAAGGCCTCGGTGGCGCTGGCGAATACGGCGATTTCCCGAACTCCCGCTTTGAGAGCGCGATCCAAACCTTTTTGATTTGGCACCAACGCACTCATTCGATGTTTTGTCAGCAATGGAGCCAACTCTGCCAGCAATTTTTCTCCATCTGCCAAGGCCGGAACGAGATCTGGTCGAACGAAACTTGCCACTTCTATGGCAGGCAACCCCGCATCGACAAGATGTCTTATTAGCGCTGCCTTTTGGTGAGTTGATAAAAACACGCTCTCGTTTTGTAGACCGTCGCGTGGACCAACTTCATATACCGTCACAGATTGGGGTAGTCCTTTGCGATCAAACATCTTCCACCACCTCCAATAAAAGTTGACCAACCTTGACGCTTGCGCCAAGTGCCACGTGACATTGCGCAACGCGGCCTGCGCGTCTAGCGCGCACTACATGCTCCATCTTCATAGCTTCAATAATCATGAGCGGATCACCGACTTTCACCTGATCTCCAATTGCAACTTGTATCGATATCACAGCCCCGGGCATGGGGCTCACAATTTCATCGCTTAACAGATCCGCCGATACGCGTTGGTCACTCGAGCCTTTGATGAACCAAGTACCCAGATCGTTATGGTGCACCCAGAGATCAGAGCCGTCGCGATAAAAGCTCACCCCCTGGCTCAATTCGCTTTGCGCGGGCACTTCATATCGCACGCCCTCCACATACGCAGTGATCATGGCACTGGGGGCACCGCCAAGTCGCCAGCCATCGGCGCGCCATGCTCCTACTGTCTCTGAAGATTTCATGAGGGCCGCGTAGTTGGCAAGGACTAATGGGGAAGGCTGAGCTCGGTTGAATTCGCGCGCTTGCAAATAATTTGTACCATAATTTGATTGCCGAATATCGGCAAGATCTAGAAGGTGAATTAGAAAATCAATGTTGGTGGTGACTCCGAGCAGGATCGTTTGCGCCAACGCCGCTCGCAATTGTGTTAGCGCAGAGGCGCGATCTTCGCCCCAACTACATACCTTGGCCAACATAGGGTCGAAGGAAGAAGAAACGTAGGTGCCATCCGTGATTGCCGAATCTGTAACCGTGTTTTCTGTACTGGCCGCATCAAATTTACCGACGGTGCCACCAGTTGGAAGAAAGCCGCTAAAAGCGTCCTCGGCATATATTCGCGCCTCAATTGCGTTTCCGGCGAAACGGCGATCCGGTAGTACATCGGCAAGCATCTCCCCTGCTGCCAGCCGTAATTGACACTCAACCAGATCCAATCCAGTGACCATTTCAGTCACGCGGTGCTCGACCTGCAAACGAGTATTCATCTCCATAAAGTAAAAAGTCCGTGGTGCTTCGGCATCAACGAGAAATTCAATCGTGCCTAAGTTTTGATAACCGACGGCGGATGCGAGAGAAAGCGCAGCCTGGCCCATTACTTCGCGGTCTGATTGCGAAAGTCCTGGAGCAGGCGACTCCTCCACGACTTTTTGATGGCGTCGTTGGAGCGAACACTCTCGCTCCCCCAAGTGCGTAATATTTCCAAAGTTGTCAGCCACTACTTGAAATTCGATATGGCGTGCGCGCTCCACATATTTTTCAACCAACAAGTTTTCATCGCCAAAAGCGGCTTTTGCCTCTCTGCGCGCTGCGGGTAGCACCTCGCTCAGCTCCTGCAAATCTCGCACAACATGTAGGCCCTTTCCGCCACCGCCAGCGCTGGGCTTTACTAGCAAGGGATACTCTAAATTCCAACAGGCGTCGATAAGTTCTGCATCCGACATTTTCACATCGCCAACGCCGGGCACTACTGGAACTCCAGCACTGATGGCGAAGTTGCGGGCCGAAATCTTCTCGCCCATCGCTCTCATCGCTCCGGCCGGAGGTCCAATAAATGTAATGCCTGCCTTTTGGCATGCTTTAGCAAAGTCAGCGCTCTCTGCCAGAAAGCCATACCCAGGGTGAATTGCTTGAGATCCGCTTGTAAGAGCGGCAGCGATAATCTGTTGGGCATCCAGATATCCACTTTGATCTAGGTCTTCCAATAGATAGCTATCGTGAATTTGCTCCACATGTGGGGATTTGGAATCTCGGGGGGTATAAACGCCTACGGCCGGAATGCCTAATTTCTTCAGGGTCGAATTAATACGTAGCGCCACTTCACCGCGATTGGCGATAAGCACTCTGGTAAACATCATTACATCCGAAAGATTCCGAAAGAACTTGTCGGCAGCGGTGACAAACCAGATATCGAAAGCGCTATGGAAAGAACTCTTCGTGTATCGCGGGGGTCGATAATTCCATCGTCCCAAATCCGGGCGGTGGAAAAGTACGCACTTCCCTCTGTTTCATACTTGGCACGAATAGGTTCCTTGAAATTCTCTATCTGCTCTGAACTCCATTTCTCGCCCTTTGTAGCAAGTTGATCTGCTTTAACCGTGGCAAGTACTGCTGCAGCTTGCTCGCCGCCCATCACCGATATACGGGCATTGGGCCACATCCATAGGAATCGCGGATCAAAGGCTCTTCCGCACATGGAGTAATTACCTGCGCCGAAAGATCCGCCGATAATTACGGTAAATTTCGGCACTCGTGCGCAAGCAACTGCTGTAACCATTTTCGCACCATGTTTGGCAATTCCGCCGGTTTCATATTCGCGGCCCACCATAAAGCCCGAGATGTTTTGCAGAAAAACCAGCGGAATTTTTCGCTGGTCGCATATCTCCACAAAATGCGCACCTTTTTGCGCAGATTCGCTGAACAGGACGCCATTGTTAGCAATAATCCCTACTTGATAGCCCTCAATATGAGCAAAGCCCGTGACTAAAGTTTGGCCAAACTCCGATTTAAATTCTAGAAAACGACTGCCATCGACAAGCCTGGCAATAACTTCCCTGACATCGTAAGTCGTTCGCGTATCTGTTGGCACGATGCCTAGGAGTTCTTCAACTCCATAAAACGGCTCTTCAAATACAGCATCAGGCTGCAACCAACTCACACTTTTCGGAAGCGTTGAAACGATAGAGCGAATTGTTTGGAGGGCTTGCCCTTCACTCTCGGCCAAGTGGTCTGTTACACCTGAAATGCGCGAATGCATCCCCCCGCCGCCCAAGTCCTCCGCCGATACTTCTTCACCCGTTGCGGCTTTTACTAACGGCGGGCCTCCTAAGAAAATATGGCCCTGCCCAGCAACGATTACGTTCTCGTCGCTCATCGCTGGAACATATGCGCCGCCGGCGGTGCAGGCTCCCAGCACAGCAGAGAGTTGTGGAATACCAGCAGCGCTGAGCCGAGCTTGATTAAAGAATATTCGCCCGAAATGTTCGCGGTCTGGAAAAACTTCATGTTGCATTGGCAGAAAGGCACCACCAGAATCTACTAAGTAGACGCAAGGCAGGTGATTTACAAAAGCGATCTCTTGCGCCCGCAAATGTTTCTTCACCGTCATTGGGTAATAGGTTCCGCCTTTTACGGTTGCGTCATTTGCAATGATCATGACGGGGCAACTGCTTACCATTCCAACTCCAACGATCAGCCCTGCCCCCGGCGCCTCATCGCCATATAACCCGTGCGCTGCAAGGGGAGAGAGTTCTAGGAATGGAGATCCAGGGTCTAGAAGTTGGGTAACGCGATCTCGTGGCAACAATTTTCCGCGGGCCTGATGGCGATCACGAATTTCCTTTGGACCTCCAAGAGCTGCTTGAGCCATTTGCGCTTTGAAATTATCAATCAGATTTCGTAGCGCTAATTCATTAGCGCGAAACGAATGGTCGCCAATATCTATATTTGATGCGATCCGTGGCAAACTCATGGCTCTCCACTATTGTTAGTGATCATTAACATTGTTAGGATAGCCTCTTAAGTACCGAAAATGGAAGAGATCGCCACGACATTTTGACCCGGCTGAATACGGAGGAAAAATGGGGACGCGCGAAAGGCTGCTGGAAAACGGTGCTGCCCTCTTCGCCACGAAGGGTTTTCACGGCGTGGGCGTAGAAGAGTTGGGCGATTCAGTGGGCCTGACTGGCCCCTCTCTCTATCGCCACTTTCGCACCAAAGGCGCTTTACTCGCAGAAATGCTCATCTCAGTTAGCAGGGCGCTGCTTGAAGGAGCGAAGGAGGTAATCGATGATAATCTCGATGCCGAAGAAACCCTGACTGAACTCATAAACCGACATATTGAGTTCGCAATTACAAATCCAGATCTGATTAG
>JANXME010000331.1 GCA_025354785.1 Actinomycetes bacterium
GAGTCAAATGGCGACTCTAAGCGTTCGGCAATAAAGCAGGTAGCTAGTGGCCGCTTTGGAGTGACTAGCGCGTACCTGGTTAATGCAGATGACATTCAAATCAAAATCGCGCAAGGTGCAAAGCCAGGCGAGGGTGGTCAACTGCCAGGCAATAAGGTTTATCCGTGGATTGCCGAAGTTAGATATTCCACTCCAGGAGTGGGTCTAATTTCGCCTCCGCCCCATCACGATATTTATTCGATCGAGGATCTTGCCCAACTCATTCATGACTTAAAGAATGCCAACAAGAACGCCCGAATCCATGTAAAACTTGTAGCCGAAGTCGGAGTGGGCACGGTAGCAGCAGGGGTAAGTAAAGCCCATGCAGACGTGGTTTTGATATCTGGCCATGATGGCGGTACGGGAGCATCTCCGCTGACTTCCCTAAAACATGCAGGCGCACCTTGGGAATTGGGTTTGGCCGAAACACAACAGACCCTCCTACTAAATGGATTGCGGGATCGGATAGTTGTTCAAACTGATGGCCAACTTAAGACAGGAAGAGATGTCGTCATTGCTGCGCTCTTAGGCGCTGAAGAGTTTGGTTTTGCGACAGCGCCGTTGGTAGTTTCAGGTTGTGTGATGATGCGGGTCTGTCATCTGGATACCTGCCCAGTCGGAGTTGCAACTCAGAATCCTGCGTTGCGAAAGAATTTTTCGGGTAAACCCGAATTTGTTGAGACTTTCTTTGAGTACATCGCTCAGGAGGTTCGAGAATATTTGGCGCAAATCGGATTTCGTTCTATTCAGGAAGCAGTGGGCCATGTTGAGGCCTTGGAAACTAAAACGGCGATTGATTATTGGAAGGCTAGTGGTCTAGATCTTTCACCTCTACTCCTTAGGCCAGAAGTTTCTGGTTCATTACATCAAACTATTTCTCAAGACCACGGTTTGGCAGCCGCGCTGGATAACGAACTTATCGAAGGAGCACAGCCCGCTTTAGTAAACGGGAGTAAAGTAGAATTGGATTTAGCAGTTCGAAACGTGAACCGCACTGTCGGCACGATGCTGGGGGCCGAGATTACAAGAAGGTTTGGAAGCGCCGGCCTTCCAAAAGATTGCATCGATATAACTCTGCGAGGCTCAGCTGGTCAATCGTTGGGAGCCTTTATCCCCGCCGGGCTAACTTTGCGACTCTTTGGAGACTCCAACGATTATGTCGCCAAAGGAATTTCAGGTGGACGGGTAATTCTGGCACCTGATGCGAGCGCAAAGTTTCTCTCAAATAAGAATGTGATTGCCGGCAACGTAATTGGATACGGAGCCACTTCGGGCGATATTTTCATTCGCGGAATTGTGGGTGAGCGCTTCTGTGTTCGAAACTCAGGCGCCACCGCGGTGGTCGAAGGCATTGGCGATCACGGCTGCGAATACATGACAGGTGGAACGGTAGTAGTCCTGGGGGAGACTGGTCGGAATTTTGCCGCAGGCATGTCTGGGGGCCGCGCCTTTGTACTCGATTTAGATAGCGCGCTCGTGAACACCGAATTGGTAGATATCGTCTCGGTACCCGCCGAACAGCGCGGATACCTTCGTGATTTGATAGAAGAATTTTGCCAAGAGACAGGTTCCCTTATAGCCGCGGAATTATTGGAAGACTGGGATGGCTCTTTACCTCGGATGTCGATGATTATGCCCCGTGATTATGCACGTGTGTTGGCAGCGATGAAGCGTGCACTTTCCGAGGGCTTGCCGCAAGACCATTACGTGATGGAGGTTGCAAATGGCTGATCCAAAGGGATTCTTAACGACTCCGCGCGAATTGCCCACTCGTCGTCCGGTTGATGTTCGTATACAGGATTGGAAAGAGGTTTATCAGCATCAACCCTTTGACCACCTGCAAAAGCAAGCGGGCCGATGCATGGATTGTGGGATTCCCTTTTGTCATCAAGGCTGTCCTCTCGGAAATCTCATTCCAGAATGGAATGATCTGATTTGGCGCGGGGATAAGAATGAAGCGATTGCTCGTCTTCATGTCACAAATAACTTTCCCGAATTCACCGGACGTCTTTGTCCGGCTCCTTGTGAAACAGCTTGCGTAGTGGCTATCAACGCCGACGCAGTCAAGATAAAGCAAATTGAACTTCGTACAATTGAGGAAGCATTTGAATCTGGCGGAAGCGGAATTACTTTGCCAGATTC
>JANXME010000066.1 GCA_025354785.1 Actinomycetes bacterium
GCCGCTTCTCCAGTCTCTGTGAAAGGCTCACATGGAGAATCCTTAACAGCTTCAAATACTTCACTTGCGCAAGCCGGTGTCATAAAAGTCAGTGGGGCTCATTTTGACGAAACAGTTGGAATCTACCTGGCCTACTGTGTAATGCCCGCCAAAGGAAAGTTGCCAACTCCCTGTGGCGGTGGTGTAAATAAAACTGGAATTGCCGCGATTTCATTCTGGATCTCTTCAAACCCGCCTCCCTACGGAGTCGGATTAGCGGAGCAATATTTGCCGGGTGGCAAATTCGTCCAGTCATTGCGTGTTACGCAGACAATTGGAAAATTTGATTGTCGCAAAATCAAATGTGCAATTACAGTGCGCGCCGATCACTTACGAGAAGGAGATAGAAGTTACGACCTTTTTATTCCTATCAAATTTAAGAAATAGCCACCGCAATTACTAAGAAGGAGTTTGAAATGAAGAGCAATTCCCGCACTCGGAGCCTACTTCGCATTCTGTTACCACTCATAGTTGGAGCAGCCCTACTATCGCCAACTAGCGCGTTCGCCAAGACCCAACTTCAAGGCGGCCCATTAACTAATCTCAATCCTGCCGGGGATAAAATTCATATGGGATTGGCGAGCTTTCCCACACCGGGCGGTCTCTATATTTTGCAATGTCTCAACACCGTAGTTGCTGGTAAAACCAACGAATTATGCAATGCCGCCAGCCAACTATGGATTTCTACCTCTGCAGGCGCGTCATACACCCCCACCGGGATGGACATAGTCTTGGCTGTCAGCGGCACTGTCGCCGGCGTGGAATGTGGCACCGATAAGTGCTCGATTTTTCTTACCTATGATCACACCCAGCCGACAAATCGCAGCGAAGATCAACTGATTCCAATCAGTTTCGCCGCCGGTACTTCCACCGCAACTAAACCCAAAGATGTTATCACCGCATCGATTGGCGGCAACGAATTGAGTACAACGGTACCCGGAAAACTGGCATATCGAACGCCGGTAACCATTGTGGCCTCAGGAAAATCTGGCGGCGTCGTAACATTTGCCTCTTCCACTCCAGATTGCACGGTTGTAAATGCAGTGGTAACTGCGCTGAAGGGAACCTCTGCTTGCGATATCACGGTCTCAACACCGGCCACCTTGGAGTATCAAGCCACCACAGCACACTATCCATTTCTGCTTAGCCCTGGAATTCAGACAATTGCAATATCCAAGAGCTCGGTAAAAGTTGGCGCATCACTTAAGTTGCCAGCCACCTCCAATTTCCAGGCGCCGATCATTTACACGACGACAGGAAAAAACTGCTCAGTTAAAGAAGCAACTTTGAAAGGGCTCAAGAAGGGAAGCTGCCTCTTGATCGCTTCGGCACCTGCCGAGGGAGCTCTCTGGGGTGCAACCACCGTGCGAAAATCTATAAAGATTATCTAGAGTAGCAAACCGCGAATTCCGGCAAGGCAGAAGTTGGTGGCGCTTGAAATTTCTGTCTTGCTCTCGGACCCAGATTCGATTCGTTTGGTTGCAGCATCGGTTACCGCTTGAATTAAAGTTAAAGCCTGCGCTACATCGCTAATCCCGATTTCGATCAACGCTTGTCGCAGCGGTGCCAGTAAAGTTTTATGTGCCGCGCCAATTTCGCGAGAACGATCGGCAGGGGCTGAAATAGCGCTCAACGCTTTGGCCAGCAGATGGCGTCCATCAGCAATATATTGCAAAGCTGCCGCAATCCATTCTGAGATCGCAAGGTATGAATCCGTCGTATCGGAAATTGCCGCGCCGAGCACGGCAGAGAAGTTAGCCAACTCATCTAGAACTAAGTCGGCAATTAGCTCTTCGCTACTGCCAAAATATTCATATACCGAAGTTCGCGAAAGACCCGCGCGCGCCGCCACCGCCGCCACTGATACCGCTTGCCCGCCCTGTTCCAAGGCAATTACGCAGGCCGCTGCTACCAACTGTTGGCGGCGCCATTCTCGATGTTCGATAAGAGTGGGGGCTGAAATGCGGGGCATAGTGAGGTTAGTTTGCCACAGAATCACTGGTGGATACCGGTTCGCAGATTCCCAAATGGAGCCTGCGCAGCGACTCTTTTACCGTCTTGGCATCGGAAGTACGCCACAGCGGCGGCATTGAATTGAGAAGGATTGATCCATAGCGCTTAGTGACGATTCG
>JANXME010000081.1 GCA_025354785.1 Actinomycetes bacterium
GAGGCCAGTAGTCGCATCCCAGAAAACAGTGGTCTCGCGTTGATTGGTTATCCCTATCGCTGCCAAGTCGGAGCCTAAAATATTGGCGTTTTTCAAGGCGCCCGTTATAACCTCTTGAACTCGTTGCCATATTTCATTTGCATCATGCTCGACCCATCCCGCCTTAGGCAAGATTTGGCGGTGTTCCAACTGGTGCTGTCCTACGATTTTTCCGAGTTGATCAAAGATCATAAAGCGAGTGCTACTAGTGCCCTGGTCAAGACTTCCTATATATGACATCTACAACCTCGCCTCGCCAATCCACTCTTAGGATCTATTAGACTTAACTCTACTGGCGCATTAAGGAAAGGCCGATGATGTTTAACTCGCAGTTAAACCCCGTGCAGCACCGGGCCGCGATGAATGCGCTAGCAAACGAAAAATTCGATGTCCTCGTAATTGGGGGAGGCGTTACCGGCGCTGGCGCGGCCTTGGATGCAGCTTCGCGCGGTCTGAGAGTGGCCTTAGTGGAGCCGCGCGACTTGGCAGCAGGTACATCAAGTCGTTCCAGCAAATTGATTCATGGCGGCTTGCGCTACCTGGAGCAATATGACTTTCGATTAGTGAGAGAGGCGCTGCAGGAACGAGAGGCCATGGTTACTACTTTGGCTCCGCACTTGGTGAAGCCGGTCGCATTTCTCTACCCCTTGCACGAGAAATTGAAAGATCGAACTTATGTTGGCGCAGGTCTTGCTCTCTACGATGTACTGCGTGGATTTCAACGTGCTCTTCCATGGCATAAACATCTGAGTCAGAAAAATGTTGCCGAAGTCGCCCCCTCTCTGCGGCAAGACATCGTCACAGGAGCAATTAAATATTTTGACGCCCAAGTTGATGACGCCAGGCACACGATGATGATTGCGCGCACTGCCGCAAGACATGGTGCGATTATTGCGCTGGGAGCTTCGTGCGAGTCTTTGATTCGTGAAGGTTCTCGAGTCGTAGGTGCCGTTGTGCGAAATCTTGAAACTGATGAATTGATAAATGTGAGCGCAAGCGTTGTTGTGATGTGTGCTGGTGTTTGGAGCGACGAACTGCACGAGAAGTTCGGACTAAAAGCAGGCTACGAGGTACGGATGAGCAAAGGTGCTCATATTCTTCTTCCTGGTAGCGCAATAAAGTCCGAAGTTGGAATAATTCTTAAGACGCCAGTGTCAGTCCTCTTTGTAATTCCCTGGGGAGATAAGTGGATTGTGGGTACCACCGACACTGAGTACACCGGTGATCGAAACGAGCCGGTAGCCAACCGTGACGACATTGATTACATTCTGGCGCAAGCGAATCGAGTGCTTTCTCCTTTGTTGAAGTACGAAGACATAATTGGAATTTACGCTGGCCTGCGACCACTGGTTTCGCGCAAGGCAGATGCTTCTACAACTAAACTATCTCGCGAACACACTGTCGATCGTCCCGCACCAGGATTTGTAAGTATTGCAGGTGGAAAGTACACGACATATCGAATAATGGCAGAAGATGTTATTGATTTGGCCGGAAAAGAGTTGCGCGAAGAAATAAGAAAATCCGCGACTGCAAAACTACCGATAGTCGGTGCCGATGGATATAACGCGCTGATTCAACAGGTTCCGGCAATG
>JANXME010000104.1 GCA_025354785.1 Actinomycetes bacterium
GAAATAATTTTCAAATTGGGGGCGTCCTTAGAAGCGGTTCACCTAACCGAACTTCGCGATGGCGTCTTCTATGCCAATCTTGTACTCAAGAACGATAAAGATAAAGAGATCGTTCTATCTTCAAGGCCTTCAGATGCAATCGCTCTTGCACTTCGAACTAAGAGCGCTATTTTCTCTAGCCCAGAGTTGTTGAATGAGTCGGGTATTGAGATTCCTTTGGAGGAGGCCGCAAAAGCTAACGAAGAGGTGGAGCGCTTCAGGGAATTCCTCGACCAGATCAATCCGGAAGACTTCGTAGGTTAGTAAGTGCTGATCCGACGCGCGGCCTTAGTTTTGCGAATAGAGGCGATGCTTCTCTTCTTTCTTTCGATTGCCTTGATCGCCAATCCAGAGATTGCGACCAAGTATTTGGATTTCTCCCCGTCTACGGTGACTGCAGAGGTCAAGTGGACCTTTAGAGTTATCGGCGTAGCCCTCCTCCTTCCTGCGCTCCTGGCGCCCCTGGTGGCGGCATTTGCGGGAGAGAGGGGCTTACGTCAGGCGGCAGCCGGTATGGCCTTTATCTCGATCGGGCTGGGAACAATCTGCTTCATCTCGCCGGTAGGTTTGGCTCTACCGACCGTCACAACCTCCCTGGTCTGGTATTTCTTTGCCCTTCTTTACTTCTACGCCCTGCGGGGAAGGGGGAGGAACCGTTAACCTCTACTTGAGGTTTCATTCGTGTCGTTCATTGAATCCAACTGCGCCCCCTCGTACCCTTAAACGCCCTGTAGAGAAGGACCTTCCCTTAAGAATCGAGAGCGCCTGTGACCGAGGATAGTTTCCAAGCCCCGCCAGCTGATGTTCAGCCAGCTCCGGAATTAGGTTATCGCGGCGCCACCGCATGCTCTGCCGCCGGAATAACTTATCGACAATTGGATTATTGGG
This sequence comes from Actinomycetes bacterium, assembly GCA_025354785.1. Lineage (GTDB taxonomy): Bacteria > Actinomycetota > Actinomycetes > Nanopelagicales > Nanopelagicaceae > QYPT01. The sequence continues at coordinate 928 of JANXME010000104.1, forward strand.
CCCGCACCGGATTGGTAGAACCCAGTGTTCGAACCGCAATGGGCTCTGGAACACAACGGCTCTATGGATTTCGCGACATATTGGTACTCAAAATTGTCAAACGTTTGCTAGATGCGGGAGTTTCCTTGCAAAATATTCGTATTGCTGTTGAATATTTGAGAGCCAGGGGAGTGGTTGAACTTGAACGGATGACGCTTATGAGCGATGGCGCATCGATCTATGAATGTTCTAGCCCCGATGAAATTATCGATTTACTCCAGGGTGGGCAAGGTGTATTTGGTATCGCGGTAGGAAAGGTATGGAGTGAGGTTGAAGGATCTCTGGCCACGCTTCAGGGAGAGATAAATGGCGAAATTATTAGTGGCGAAGGTAACGATGAATTGGCTCAACGCCGTAAGCGTAAAGGTGCATAAAGTCGTTTGCTGGGCTAACTAGAATTGAACTCTAAAATGCGCGACGGATTGCTCTAGTAGACGTTTGCGCGCGGGACTAAAGAATTGAGTTATGCATGAAATATACCCAGGATGCTTTTGAATCTCGACATATAGGTCCGTCCGTGGGGCAAGAGAGAGCGATGTTAAGCGAGTTGGGTTTTGATTCGCTCTCAGATTTTATTTCGCACGTGGTTCCGTCAAATATTGCATCAGGAAAAATTCTAGGCGATCTTCTGCCGCCAGCCGCCACGGAAGTGGAGGTAATTGCAGAGCTTCGCGCTCTGGCGGATGCCAACAAAGTATTTACATCCCTCATTGGCACTGGGTATTACGGGACGATCACCCCTCCAGTTATTTTGCGCAATGTGCTGGAAAACCCAGCTTGGTATACCGCATACACGCCATATCAACCTGAAATTTCCCAAGGACGTTTAGAAGCCCTCTTTGCTTTTCAAACGGTCGTTTGCGATTTAACCGGTCTACCAATTGCCAATGCATCGATGTTAGATGAGGCAACCGCGGCGGCGGAGGCAATGACGCTGGCTCATCGGGTTTTTAAAGGCAGTGATGAGGCGATATTTCTTGTGGATGCCAGCGTCCATCCTCAAACGCTGGCAGTAATCGAGACCCGGGCGAAGCCCTTGCACATTTCAGTCCAGAAGTTCAACCCCAACGAAGAGTTGCCCGACGTGGAGTTCTTTGCCACTTTAGTGCAGTATCCAAATACTTTTGGTGAGATAAACAACTTCCAACCACTTTCGGAAAAAGTGCACAATCAAGGCGGGCTGCTAATAGCGGCGACAGATCTTATGGCGCTCACACTCTTATCGCCTCCGGGGGAGTGGGGCGCAGATGTGAGCGTTGGTTCGGCGCAACGTTTTGGCGTACCTCTCGGATTTGGTGGACCACATGCTGGATTTATGGCGGTCCGTACAGGGTTAGAGCGTTCGATGCCAGGCCGGCTAATTGGTCAAAGTGTTGATAGCGATGGCAATCCAGGTTTGCGATTGGCCTTGCAAACACGCGAGCAACATATTCGACGCGATAAGGCGACAAGCAATATTTGTACCGCGCAGGTATTACTTGCAGTTATGAGCGCCTTCTACTCAATGTGGCACGGACCAATTGGTCTCTTAGCAATAGCTTCGCGCATACATAACCAAACTGACCGGTTAGTCGCCGGGTTGCGCGCCGCGGGATATGAAATCTCCAGCTCGACGTACTTTGACACTATCAAAATTAAAGTTGCCACCCCAGCAGCGGTTCATGCGCTAGCGCGTGAATTGCGTGTCAATCTACGAGTGATTGACGCTGGACATGTTGGGGTATCCCTGGACGAAACCACGAACGAAAGTACTTTAGCCGCATTGGCGAATATTTTCGCAATCTCAGTACCCTTCGAAGCCGAAGGGGTGGATTCATTACCCAAGGAATTGCTTCGAACCTCCAAATATCTGCAACATCCAATTTTCAATTCAAATCATTCTGAAACTGGAATGATGAGGTATCTGCGGAACTTGGCCGATCGCGATTTGGCTCTAGATAGAACTATGATTCCGTTGGGCTCTTGCACAATGAAGTTAAATTCTGTCACAGAGATGCAATCGGTAACATGGCCGGAGTTCTCTGCATTACATCCATTCGCTCCAGCGGAACAGAGCGGTGGATCGCGCGAACTTATCAAACAGCTTTCGCAATGGCTAATAGCCATCACAGGTTATGACGCGGTTTCTCTTCAACCCAATGCTGGTAGCCAGGGTGAATTCGCAGGGCTACTGGCAATTAGGAATTATCACGATTCGCGTGGTGAAACTGATCGTAGGATTTGTTTGATCCCCTCCAGCGCTCACGGAACAAACGCGGCAAGTGCGGTGATGGCAGGCATGAAGGTAGTGGTCGTGGACTGTGACGAAAAAGGCAACGTCAGTTTGGATGATCTGCAAAAAAAAATATTGGCCGCCGCCGATGGCTTGGCCGCCTTGATGGTCACCTATCCGTCAACACATGGTGTCTTTGAGACTGCAATCACCGAGATCTGCGAAATGGTTCATGACGCCGGAGGCCAGGTCTATGTCGATGGCGCAAACCTAAACGCGCTAGTTGGCTTGGCCCAACCTGGCAAATTTGGAGCCGACGTCTCCCATCTAAATCTCCACAAAACATTTTGTATTCCACATGGTGGAGGCGGACCTGGCATCGGTCCAGTAATTTCAAGGGCTCACCTGGCTCCTTTTCTGCCCAACCATCCACTCGATGCCACAGCTGGCCCCGCCACTGGACCTGGACCTGTAAGCGCAGCCCCCTTTGGTTCGGCGAGCATTTTGCCAATTTCTTGGGCATATATTCGTTTAATGGGGGGAGAGGGTCTTACCCACGCCACAGAAGTCGCCATCCTTTCGGCGAATTACATCGCTCATAAACTACGTGACTTTTATCCGGTTCTCTACAGCGGGCAAGCCGGATTGGTGGCTCACGAGTGCATATTGGACCTGCGCGAAATAACCAAAGAGACGGGAGTGACCGTCGACGATGTCGCAAAACGGCTAATGGATTACGGTTTCCACGCACCAACCATGAGTTTTCCGGTGCCTGGTACTTTGATGATTGAACCAACCGAGAGCGAAGATATTGCCGAATTGAATCGCTTCATTAGCGCCATGATTGCCATACACGGTGAGATTCAAGCGGTGGCTGGCGGCACCTACACGAGCGAGAATTCCCCGCTACGAAATGCCCCCCATACCGCAGAGCGAATCTCAACCCAAGAATGGAATTTGCCCTACAGCCGCGAAATCGCAGCCTTTCCGCTGGGAATGGGTTTAGATACCTTAATTGGGCGCAAAGGCAAGTACTGGCCCGTTACTGCGCGGATTGACGGTGCCTATGGCGATCGGAATCTCGTCTGTGCCTGCCCACCGATTGAGGACTACGCCTGAGTATTTGAACAGTATTTGAGCACAAAAATGAAGTATCGGGGAGGGAACCTCGCCCTTCCTATACTTACTTTACATAATGTAACTTATCGGCGTTAGACGATAGCCTGGAAGCTAGCCCCCAAAGGGTTACTCGTACTAGCGCTTCCAAAACTATACGCTTACTCATTTTAGATTTTCCGGTTGCTCTCTCCACGAAAATTATGGGAACTTGCCGAAAGGTTGCTCCGACAGATTGTGCAGCACGAACCATCTCTATTTGGAAGCAATAGCCTTGCGACCCAATATTGGCCAAGTTAATTTTGGCTAAGGTTTTAAGTGAATAAACCCTAAACCCACCAGTGAGGTCGAGATATGGAGATTTAAGAGCCATACGGGCGTAGGAGGTTCCCAATTTCGAGATGAATTCTCTCGATTTGGGCCAATTTTGAATTCCACCCCCTGGCATCCACCGCGTTCCTAGGACAACATCTATCGCCTTTGCGCAATCGAGCATCTTCGGTAGATCCTCAGGCCGGTGTGAGCCATCGCCATCCATAGTGCATAAATGGGTGAAATTTGCATCTTCAAGTGCCCAAGAGATGGCTTTTAAATAAGCGCTACCCAGCCCAGCCTTGCTTTCGTTTCGAATTAGATGGACGCGGTCTGTGCCATATTTATCGACAATTGCAGCAGTCCCATCTGGAGAATTGTCATCGATAACCAAAATATTTAAACCCAAAGGCAGATCAAGCAAACTATCCAACAAGGCGCCAATACTGAGAGCTTCATTGTAGGTGGGGATGGCTACAAGCGTTTTCGTAGGATCCTCCTTGGCCCAGTCAATGTGAAGAGTAGCGCAACCGGCAGAAGAATTAATAGGACTTCGACAACTCCCCCGTGACGGTCGGAGAAAGTTCTCTGGTCGATCAAAGCCACTTTGCCTAACAAAGTGGCCACGCCCTGTCCGTTACTCCTTTGCATCACAACACCATTGGGATCGATAAAGGCGCTGACACCGCTTGTAGCGACGCTGATTACATATCTTTGGTGTTCTATTGCGCGAATTCTAGTGATGCCAAGTTGCTGGGCGCTCTCCGGTGATCGGCCGAAAGTGGCGCTATTGGTTTGAACCACGAGCAGATTAGATTTCGCAGCCATCTGCCTGCCAGCCACATCGTCCAATAATTCAAAACAAATTATCGGTGCAATTTGCGCAGATCCAACTTCATGCGCTATTACTTTCTTGCCTGCTTGAAAATCTACAACACGTTGCGCATAGGGCGATATGAATTCCGACAAGGATCTCCAGGGAATGTATTCACCAAAAGGGGTTAGGTGGCGTTTTATATAAATCGAACCTGGTCCAACTTTTGGGCTCCAAAGCAGTGAGGCATTTAAAAAATTTGCCCCGCCTTCGAGTACCGCCCCGATAATAAATGGAGTACCTGCACTATCTACCAATTCCTGCAACTCACTACGCACTTGCTCGTCCTTCAACGGATCAATATCGACTGCGTTCTCTGGCCAAAGAACCAAGTCGGGGCGATTTGTATTAGTTTGAAAGAATTTCTTAGTTGCTTGGCGATGGAGTTCAAAAACCGCCCTAGCTCTGACATTAAAATCCAAACCTAAGCTAGGCACTCCCCCTTGCACCGCCAGTACAGAGAAATCGGGCGACGCTTTAACTGAACCGGATAAAAGAAGTGGGGATACGAACAGAAGAGCAAGAGAAACTATTGAGAAAATTCTCCAAACACGTTGCAAAAATAAAAGAGCGCTTACTGAAATCAGGCAAACCAAGAAGGCGAGACCTGGCGCTCCTACCCATCTAGCGACGCTGGCATAGGGTGCATCTGCCTGGCCAAATGCGATTCTGCCCCAACCAAAGCCTCCAAATGGAAATCTACTTCGCAGAGTCTCGTTCGCAACAAAAAGCGAAGGGAAGTAGAGATATATATGAGGACGTGCTCTTTGAAAGGGAAAAATAGCCAGAGGGAGAATCAGGGCTGATTGCAGCAGAGTAAGCAATAGCCAAGGCAAATTGCCCACGTAGGTGTTGCTCCATGCCAAAAGAGGCGCAAAGAAGGAGATTCCGAAGAGGAATGTCAACCGTAGACGAATAGAGCGTGGCCGGTCTTGGAGAATTCTCAGGAGCAGCGCCAGAGAAAGTGGCGCGCACCACCAGGCGTTTAGCGGAGCAAAGGATGCGTATAAAAAAAGACCGCTAAAGATGGCAAGAACGTTTACCACTTCAAGGCGGCAATCAATTTATCAACGCTGGTACCCAATCCGTACCGTTCTTGCATTTCGCGGATCAACTTCATATCTTTGGGCCTTTTTGGAATCTCTAGTGACACTTGAGGTAGAGCGAGATTGGTTACACAGGCGACCAGAGTTGGAGCAAAGTCAAGGTAATCGCGGCCCGCGAGAATCTTCTTTGCAAGATGTGGAGTCAGCCCCGGATGTCCGGCCTCTGCCCCTACTATCGCCTCTGCTGCCGTGGCAAAGTGCTTGGCAATTTGCGCTGCGCCTTTCTCGCCGATGCCACGAACCCCTGGCAGACCATCGGAGGGGTCCCCCCGAAACGTCGCAAAAAGGCCATACCTTTCGCCCGGAATTTGATAGCGGCTCTCAATCCAACCCTTATCCACTAATTCGTGTGCCGATAGACCTTTGGCCAAATATACGATGGCGACATTTCTTTCATCATCGACGGTTTGAAACATATCGCGATCGCCCGTGACAATGCGAACAGGTCCTGGTTGTTGCACAGCGAGGGAGGCCATAACATCGTCCGCCTCGTAATCATCAATTCCAATAACAGTTATTCCAAAGGCATCGATCACGTCCAAGAGAATTGGGATCTGCGGGGCTAGCGTGTCGGGCTCTGCTTCTTCTCCTTCGGGTCCTTCGGGATCTACTCGATTGGCCTTATATTCCGGAAAAAGTGCTACGCGCCATGTAGGTCGCCAATCACCTTCAATGCAAGCAACCAAACGATTTGGTTGATACATACCAAGCAATCTGGCTGTCATATCCAAATAGCCACGGATAGCATTTACCGGCGTGCCGTCAGGTGATACCAATGTGTCAGGTGTTCCGTAATAGGCGCGATACCATAGCGAAGCGCTATCTAACAACATTAAAGTCATGACTCACCAACCAAATAGGTGACTACTCCCCGATCAAGCTTCTTGATTGCTTCCATGCATTTTGGACGCAGAGAGTCGCTGGCAACTGCGATCTGCCCCATTAGATCAATCAACTGCTTCATAGATCGCACAAAATCCCCTACAGACAGGTCGCTTCCCTTAAGGACGCTCTGTAAGGAATGACCATTTGCCCACCTAAACGCGATCCAACAAAATCCGAAATCTGGCTCTCGTTGCGTGGCAACTTGGTGTTCTCGTTCGATACTCTCCAATTTGACCCAAAGGCCAGTAAGTTCAACCAACGCGCTCTGAACGTTGCCCGTGGGAATACGTGGCGCTTGACTCTCTTGGGTGCGCGCAGAAAATATAACGCAGGAAATGACAGCAAGAAGCTCGGAAGCGGAGAGCCGCTCCAAGAATCCGTCGCGGATGGCTTCACTTAGCAATAGATCTGATTCAGTATAGATCTTTGCCAGAATTTTGCCCTGCGCCAGAGTTTCATCGTTTTTCAAATATCCCAATTCAGATAAGACGTCACAAACGTGATCAAAAGTACGGGCAATAACATGGGTCCTATTCTCAACTCTGGATCGCAATCCAGCGTTTTCTTTGTGCAAACGATTTGATCTCTCCGCCAGTCGAGCGTGGGCCTCTCGATCATTGCAGGCATGACAGGCATGATTGCGCAAACTTTTACGCAACTCTACTAATTCCGATTCTAAATGAGCGCGTTGACGTGGATCAAAACCACGCTTTGCCTGCCGATGAGAGAGTAAAACTTCCGTCTCCTTTATCTCCCGGCGAAGCGTGGCATATTGCCCAAAATCTCCCAGATGGCAGATGGCGCTAGCTTCGAAATCCAAAATTGCAATCTCATTCTTACGGATTTGGGCAGATAGTCCAACAACGGCGCGGTCTGCTTGGAATTGCGCGAAAGAAGATTCCAGCGACCCGCGAGCTCTCTCGCGACCGAAGCGATCGATTAGATTAATTGCCATGTTGTAAGTCGGAGTAAAAGAAGAGCGCAATGGATAGGTACGCGTGGAAGCTAAACCCGCGGCCGTTGCAGAATCAACCGTCGGCGACCATTGAATAACAGCATTACCCTCGATGTCGATTCCTCGACGTCCAGCGCGACCAGTTAACTGGGTGTACTCCCCCGGAGTGATAGGTAGGTGGGCTTGCCCATTCCACTTCATCAATTTCTCAAGAACCACCGTACGGGCAGGCATATTGATTCCAAGAGCCAGCGTCTCTGTGGCAAAAACAATCTTAATTAAACCGCGTTGAAAGAGTTCTTCCACCGCGTTCTTAAAACTGGGCAATAGACCAGCATGATGAGCGGCTATTCCTCTTTCCAGCCCAGAGAGCCACTCTTGAAAACCTAGAGTGGCTAAATCCTCCTCCAGGATATTCTGCGTATGGCGTAAGGCGCATTCGCGAATCTCCGCGCGCTCTTGCGCGCTGGTTAATCGAACGCCCGCCACCAAGCATTGTCGAACTGCAGAGTCGCAGCCCACTCGTGAGAAAATGAAAAAAATCGCCGGCAGCATGGCCTCACGATTCAATTTCTCAATAATTTCTGGACGCGTGAGTCGGCCTCCACCCTCGGACCAGTCACGCGTACGTGGTCCTCTTACCCTGCGCATAGCTTCTCGTTCACGACGCAAAATCTCGGGATTTACTTTACCGTTCTCCACAAATAGGTCGATCAGGCCATTATCTATTAAGACGTGTTGATAAAGCGGAACAGGGCGTATTTCGCTGACAATCACCGAAGTGTCGCCACGAATCGTTTGCAACCATTCGCCAAATTCTTCAGCATTGGAAACAGTGGCTGAAAGAGAGACTATCTGCACACTCTCCATCAGGTGGATGAGGACTTCTTCCCAGACCGCTCCGCGAAACTTATCCGCTAAATAGTGCACTTCGTCCATCACAACAAAACCTAATTTGGATAGAGTCGATGAGCCGGCATAAAGCATGTTCCGAAGTACTTCCGTTGTCATTACCAAAATGTCTGCTTCACCGTTAACGCTAGTGTCCCCGGTCAAAAGACCCACCTTGGCAGAGCCAAATCGGGCCACAAATTCTTGGTATTTCTGATTTGAAAGCGCCTTTATCGGAGTCGTGTAGAAACATTTACGACCTTTTTCTAGTGCGAGAAATGCAGCAAACTCACCTATGACAGTCTTTCCCGCTCCTGTCGGCGCTGCAACCAGAACTCCCTGCCCCGATTCCACTGCTTCACAGGCTTGCATTTGAAATGGGTCAAAGGCAAAATCGAAACTTGCGGCGAACTGTTGGGCAAGCGGAAACGTATTGCGTAGTTTCGCCGCCGCGAAACTTTCCCCGGGGGTACTCACTCAAACCAAGTGAGAAGTGAGTTGGGAACGCATTCTGCTTTCACGGGTAGCGGCCCAACTCTTTCTCCATCGGAATATGCAACGGCATCAGCTTCAATCGAGATGGATTTGCCACGGAAAATACGTACCGCTGGGTGTGTGACATGGGTTCCTGAATAGACCTTAGGGAAAACTTTCAGAAATTCAACCTTTGAAATGGGGCTCAATACCATGATGTCAAACAGCCCATCATGCAGATCTGCTCCGGGGCACGCCTTCATCCCTCCCCCATAAGAGGAGCCATTTCCCACGGCAATTAACATCGCCTGCGTTGAAATCTTCTTGCCATCAATTTCAATCTCGTATTGCCGCGGTTTGAAACTCAATAATTCTCGAACTATTGCCACGTTGTACTTCATGCGCCCCTTGGGCCAACGCATCTTGTTCGCGCGCTCGTTGACTAAAGAATCAAAGCCCGTTGACATTATTGCCGCAAACCATTCACCATCTACATATCCAAGATCGATTGGCTGGGGTGGCAAAAAAAGAACTTTATGCAGCTCCTTCTCTAAATCATCCAAACGCCCGCCCAACGCTCTAAAAAAGTCATTCCCGGTGCCCGCTGGAATCACTGCCATGGGGATCGAAGTTTGGGCAAGTTGCTGGAGCACTAAGTGCGCTAAGCCATCTCCTCCGACTGCCACAACCCCATCGCAATTGTTCTGCGCCAAAAAATCCTTAAGGGCAGCAGATGTATGGGGAGCACTCGCACCCGAGATGATTCGATAGGCAACCCCATGTTGGTTAAAATATTGAATTACCTGTGAGCCAAATCTTGCACCCGATCCTTGCCCAGAAATGGGGTTGATTACTATTCCCCACATTAACGCTCTGCCTCCTCAAGCTTGGCCGTGCGCTTATCGCGCTTCCGATCGACCAATAGGGCAATGCCGCCAGCCATGAAATAAAACGCACAAAGTGGCAACGCTAAAAGCGCCATCGTAAGTGGATCTCCAGTTGGAGTGAAGGCGGCAGTAAAGAGAGTGATTCCAAATAGCCAAACGCGCCATGGGCGAAGTATCGCTTTGCCTGAAATGAATCCGATCAGGTTGAGTGCAACCAGAAATATTGGAAGTTCGAAGGCCAATCCAAACAGGAGAATGACTCTCAATACAAAGTCCAGATAGTCGTCAAACTTGACTAAGTTAGCCAAGGAATTTGGTGTAAAGCCAAAAAGCACCTTGATTGCCACTGGCAATATTAAATATCCCAAAGTAGCACCCAGAGAAAAGAATGGAGTCGCTGCCAAGATAAAAAGGATCGAATTGCGCTTCTCTTTTCGATGCAACCCCGGCGCGATAAAAGCCCACAGTTGGTAGATCCATAAAGGTGCAGAGATGATTAAACCCGTTAAAAACGCTACTTTAATTTG